>WHTS01000034.1 GCA_009377585.1 Betaproteobacteria bacterium | reverse complement strand
TGGCATGGTTCGTCTCTCATGACCTCAACTTCTCGAACCGCCCGGTGCGGACCCGCATGCCGGGTGGTGTGGGAGGGGTCCGGTCAACTATGATCGGCCCCTATCCCGATTGAAAGCGGATCGAAGTCGATTTCAGCCGCAGCTGCCCGATGGTTTGCAACCAAAGCCCCAGCCTATAACTACAGCCGCTTGTCGAGGAGAGAGTCATGCACAACACGCGTATCGTCACCGCATCTGTCGCGGCGTTTATTGCCGCGAGCATTTCCACTCATGTGCTCGCCCAGAGCTATCCGACCAAGCCGATCCGGCTGATTGCGCCCTATCCGCCCGGCGGCGGCGTCGATGCCACCGCGCGCATCGTCGGGCAGGCGCTCTCGGACGCGCTCGGGCAGCAGGTGGTGATCGATAACCGCGGCGGCGCGAGCGGGCGCATCGGCACGGAGATCGCGGCCAAGACGCCGCCGGACGGCTACACCCTTCTGCTCGGGAGCGTCGCCCCCAATGCGATCATTCCGGGGGCTTACGCAAAGCTCGCGTACGACAGCGTGAAGGACTTCGCGCCGATCAGCCTGGTCGCAGTAACGGACTACGTGCTGACCGTGCACCCGTCGCTGCCCGTGAAGTCTGTGAAGGACCTGATCGGCCTCGCCCGCGCCCGGCCGGGACAGATCGCATTCGCATCGACGGGCAATCTGGGCGGACCACACCTCGCCGGCGAGCTCTTCAGCCAGTTGGCCAAGGTGAAGATGGTGCACGTGCCGTACAAAGGCGGCGGTGCCGCCACCACGTCGATCCTCGGCGGCGAGACCCCCCTCATATTCGGCACCGGACCGACCGTCGTGCCCCACGCGAAAGCAGGCAGGCTGCGGCTCGTAGCGACGACCGGGCCGAGGCGCTCGAAAACGCTGCCGGAGCTCCCCACCGTCGGCGAGACGCTCCCGGGCCATGAGGTCACGCAGTGGTATGGCATCCTCGCACCCGCCGGAACCCCTCCCGAGATCCTCTCGAAGCTCAACAGCGAGATCGTCAAGGCGCTCGGCAATCCCAAGGTCGTACAGCAACTCGCCAGGCTCGGCGCGGATGCCGTCACGACTACGCCGGAGCAATTCGCCGCTCACATCAAGGCGGAAATCTCGAAATGGGGAAAAGTCGTCAAGACGTCGGGCATACCGCTCGAGTGACCACGCTTCGACTCCGGGTGCGCCCTGCGCGCGGGGGTGCACCGGAGCTCATGGAGGAGCTGCAATGAAAATAACGAAAGTCGAGGTCTTTCCGATCGGCATGCCGTATGCGAAGCCCTACGAGCAGGCGACGGGCGTAACCGAAATGGCGCGGCGGGTGGTGATCAAGCTTTACACTGATGAAGGCATCGTCGGGGTCGGCGAAGCCTCGACCCTGCTGCCCAACCGCACGGGCGAGAGCGCGCAGGTGATCGCCGTCGTGATCTCGACCCTGTTTGCGCCGCTCCTGATCGACGAGAACCCGCTCGACATACAGCACGTCATGCAGAAGCTGCGCAAGGCGAGCATGGACAAGTACGGGTTCCTCTACTCCAAGACCGCAGTCGACATGGCCCTGCACGATATCGCCGGCAAGGCCTACAACGTGCCTGTCGCGGCGCTGCTCGGCGGTATCGTGCGCACGAGCATCGGCGTGTCGCGCAGCGTTCCGCTTGCCGCGCCCGGGGAAGTTGCGATCGCCGCCGAGAAGCTGGTGAAGGACGGCTACAAGATGATCACGATCAAGGCCGGGCTCGATCCCGCGATGGACCTCGAGCGCGTCAAAGCGGTGCGCGCGGCCGTAGGCGACGGGTTCCCGATCGAGGTGGACGCGAACCAGGGCTATCGCGCCGACGTGGCAGTGCGCTGGATCTCGAAGATGGAAGAGTACGACATCGAGAACATCGAGCAGCCGTGTCCATGGTGGGACATCGCCGGCATGGCTGAAGTCTCGCGCGCACTGCGCTGCACCGTCACCGCGGACGAGAGCGTGCTATGCGCGGCCGAAGCAATGAACTTCGTCCGCTATCAGGCCGCGGACGCGTTCACGATCAAGGTCGCGAAGTGCGGCGGGTTCCTGCAGTCCAAGCGAATCGCTGCCGTGGCGGATGCAGCGGGCCTGTCGTGCAACATGGGGTCGGAACACCCGGCAGGCGTGGGCACGGCTGCGATGGCGCATTTCTGGGCCTCGACACCCGAGATCATCGATTCGATCGGTTACGGCTCTCCGCTGGAGCGCTTCGCCGACGACATCGTGAAAGAGCCGATCGAGTTCAAAAACGGCGTCGTGCACTTCCCAAGCGGTGTCGGCCTGGGGGTGGAGGTGGACGATAAGAAGCTTGCCAAGCATGCAATCAAGATCACCGTCGGGTGATCAGGACGGCGCCGACATGCCCATGGAAACCCGAAAACTGTCGAAGAGCATCGGCGTAGAAGTGATCGGCATCGACCTGTCGGCGTCCATCGACGATGATTCCTTCGCCGACATTGAGCGGCGCTTCGACGAGAACACCGTCGTCCTCTTTCGCGACCAGCGCCTGACGCCGCAACAGCACATCGACTTCGCTCGGTGCTTCGGCGAGCTCGAGATCAATGTGATGAACGACTACGCGCTCGCTTCCTTCCCCGAGGTGCTCGTCATCTCCAACGTCGTGGAGAACGGCCGCCAGATCGGCCTGGCCGATGCCGGGCGTAACTGGCACACGGACATGTCCTACATGCCGCGTCCGCCACGAGGCTCGCTGCTCTACGCGCTGAAGGTGCCCGAGAAGGCAGGGCGGGTGTTGGGGGACACACTGTTCGTGAGCACGGCGGCTGCTTACGACGCACTGCCTGCGGAGACGAAGGAAAGGCTTGAAGGGCTCAAGGCAATTCACCGCTCGAGTGCGCGCATTCGCAATGCGGAGAGCCGCACTGAGCGGGCCACGGCGCGCGGGAACGCGCTCCCCGACGTCGTGCATCCGGTCGTCCGCACGCACCCGGTCACCGGCCGCAGGTCGATCTACGTGCGCGAGGGCGAATGCATCGGCATCATCGGCATGCCGGACGAGGAAGCGCTGCCCCTCATCAGGGCATTGTCGGATTTCTGCATCAGGCCCGAGCTCATGTACCGGCACGAGTGGCGCGTGGGAGACCTGCTGATGTGGGACAACTGCACGGCGCAACATCTCGCGGTAAACGACTACGAGCTGCCCCTGGAGCGCCTCATGTACAGGGTCACGGTGAATGGGACGGTGCCGTTTTGATCCGTCCGCGAGTTAAGGAGACCTGCTGTGGGTGAAGCTGTGCAATACGAAGTTCGCGGTCACGTCGCATACATCACGCTCGATCGGCCGGAAAAGAAGAACGCGCTGAATCGTGCGATGAGAAAGGAAGTTCAGGACGCATTTACGCACGTCAAGTTCAACCCGGACATCTGGATTGCAATCCTCACCGCGAACGGCGACACCTTCTGCTCAGGGAAAGACCTGTTCGAGAAAATCGCGCCGGATGCGGAAAAAGGCGACGTCATGTCGAATGACGAGCTCTATCTCTTCCTGAGGAACACCTACAAACCGTTCATCGTCGCTCTGAACGGGCCCTGTCTCGCGCAAGGCGGCGGATTCGCGCTGAACGCCGACATCATCATCATGTCGGAACGCGCGAGCATCGGATGGCCGCAGGTGAAGCGCGGCATCTCGTCCGTCAGCGGGCCGTGCTTCCTGCCGCACGCATTGCCCTGGAACATCGCGATGGGTTATCTGATGCGTGGCAAATTTATCTCGGCGGGCGAAGCTTATCGCCTCGGGCTTGCGAACGAGGTCGTGCCGCATGAGAAGCTCATGGAGACCGCCGAACGCTGGGCCGAGGAGATCCAGGAGAACGCGCCGCTCGCCGTGCACGCGATCAAAGAAGCAGGCCGGCGCGGGCTCGAAGTGCCGGTCGATACGCGCGTATACCTGGCGCGCGACGTCGCGAACCGCTTGCTAAGCAGCGAGGACTCCAAAGAAGGCGTGCTCGCGTTCCGGGAAAAACGTGCCCCGCAATGGAAAGGACGTTAGACCGATGATTCGCTCACTCCTGCTCGCGACATTCCTCACGCTCGTCGGCTCCGCGAGCGCGCTCGCGCAGAAATATCCCGACAAACCGATCCGCCTCATCGTCGGATCCGCGCCCGGCGGCGGCAATGACTTCGTCGCGCGCGCGATCAATCCAAAGCTTTCGGAAATGCTCGGGAAACAGGTCGTGATCGACAACCGCGGCGGAGCCGGCGGACTGCTCGCGACCGAAATGGTCGCGCATGCGCCTGCCGACGGCTATACGCTCCTGCAGATGTTCAGCAACTTCGCGATCTTGCCGAGCCTTCACGATAAGCTCAACTTCGACGTGAACAAGGATTTCACCCCCATCGTAAATATCGCAGCCACGCCTCTTATGCTCGTCGTGAATCCCGGCGTCCCCGCCAAATCGGTTCCCGAGCTGATCACGTTCGCACGCGCGCAGAAGGGCGCGCTCAATTTCGCAGCGCCTGGCGTAGGCTCCCTCGGCCACCTTGCCGGAGAGCTCTTCAAGTCGATGGCGAAAGTGGACATGGCACACGTTGCGTACAAAGGCGGCGGCCCCGCGATTGCGGCCGTGATCAGCAATGAAGTGCAGCTCTACTTCTCGACGCTGCCCGCAGCATTGGCGCAGGTGAGGGCAGGCCGTCTGCGGGCGCTGGGCGTAACGAGCTCGAAACGCCCTTCCGCCGCGCCCGATGTCCCGACGATTTCAGAGCAGGGTTTGAAGGACTTCGAAGTGGTCGGCTGGTTCGGCATGCTCGCACCGGCGCGCACACCGCCTGCTGTGGTCAATCTGCTGAACAAAACGATCGATCAGGTGATCGCATTGCCTGAGGTGAAAGAGCGCTTCTCGGCGGAGGGCGTCGAGGCTGCCGGCGGCACACCGGCGGAATTCGCGCGGCAGGTCAAAGAAGACATCAGGAAGTGGAACGCGGTCGCCGCTCGAGCCGGGATCAAGCCAAAGAAGCTTTGAAGACCGATCGTCAAAAGGGCGTGCGGTATTTTGAGCGAAGCCTGGATGCGCGCTTGGCGCGCTGCCGAGGCATCACAGATCAGTGCTTTGAGGCAGCTTTTCGGATATTCCACGCATGACAATGCGAGACATGGCAATAGCGGTTAGAGGTGGTGCTTGTTTGGCGTTGTTGCTGTTCAGTGCTCTGGAGGCCGGCGCGACTTCGGCGCAAACGTACCCCGCAAAGCCCATACGGCTGATCGTGCCATTCGCGGCAGGCGGATCCACGGATATCATTGCGCGGGTAGTGGGTCAGAAGATGGGGGAGGGTTTCGGGCAGCAGATCATCATCGATAATCGACCCGGTGCCGCGAGCAGCTTGGGCACCGAGCTCGGCGCCCGCGCGGCTCCCGATGGCTACACGCTGCTGATGGGCACGCCGGGTCTCACGATCAACCCGAGCCTGTACGCGGGCGTCAAATTCCATCCGGTGCGCGACTTCAGTCCCGTTATTCTCATGGCATCGGTGCCGTTGATGATTGTCGTTCATCCCTCGTTGCCCGTCAGGAGCGTGGAACAACTGGTGAGGCTGGCTAAGTCGCGCCCGGGGGATCTCAACTATGCGTCAGCGGGTTCTTCGACGCACCTTACCGCTGAATTGTTCATGCAGCGTGCCGGGATCTCCATGGTTCATGTGCCGTACAAAGGCTCGGCGCCCGCGACGAACGATTTAGTCGCCGGGCACGTGCAGGTCGCAGTCGACAACATTTTGTCGGCGTTGCCGCACGTCGAAGCGGGCAAGCTGCGTGCGCTGGCGGTGACGAGCGCGAAGCGCGCTTTGTCCGCGCCGCAGACGCCGACGCTCGCCGAGCTCGGGTTCCCCGGTTTCGACGCGAGCTCCTGGTTTGGCCTGCTTGCTCCGGCAGGCGTTTCGAAAGACATCGTCAGCCAATTGAACGCGAGCGCCCAGAAAGCATTGCAGAGCAATGACGTGCGCGAGAAACTGGTGAACATAGGCGCCGCTGTCGTGGGC
Source organism: Betaproteobacteria bacterium (assembly GCA_009377585.1). NCBI lineage: Bacteria > Pseudomonadati > Pseudomonadota > Betaproteobacteria > Betaproteobacteria bacterium. Next base: position 46,936 of record WHTS01000034.1, on the reverse strand, counting down.
AGCACACCGGAGCAGTTCGGGACCTTTATTGCGGGCGAGCACGAGCGCTGGGCCAAACTGATCAAAGAACGCAAGATCAAGACAAATTAGGCGCCGATATCCATGAACCTGCCCGTGCCGGCGCTGAACGCCGATTCGAAACCATTCTGGGAAGCCGCTCGCGCGAGCCGCCTGCTGATCAAGCAGTGCGATGCCTGCATGCGCCCGTTCTTTCCGCCGCGTCACCTGTGCCCGTTCTGCTGGTCCGACAAGACCTTATGGATCGAAAGCCGCGGCACGGGCACGATTTACAGCTATACCGTCATACACCGTGCGCCGGCGCCCGAGTTCTCCGGCCGCGGGCCGTATGTCGTCGCGCTGGTCGACCTCGCGGAAGGGCCGCGCGTGATGGCGAACATCGTCGGTGCAGGCGCTCTGGAGGCTGCCGTCGGCGATCGCGTAAAGCTGTGTTTCGAAGAGCGCGGCGAAGGCTGGAAAGTGCCGCAGTTCGAGCGCAGCGCATCGTGATGCGCGCGAAAAGCAAAGGTTAACCGCTTGGAATTCTCGCTTCGCAACCGCACGGCAATCGTCGGCATCGGGGAATCGGATATCGGCAAGGTGCCGCATCTGTCCGGCCTCGGACTGACGGCGCAGGCCGCCAAGCGTGCTCTGGACGACGCGGGGCTCGCCGTGTCCGACATCGACGGCCTGCTGACGGCCTATTCGCTGACAGAGCCGTTCTTCATGCTCGGAACCGTGCTCTGCGAGTACCTGGGCCTCAAGCCGCGCTTCTGCAGCTCGCTGGTGGCGGGCGGCGCGACCCCGGCAATCCTGCTTGGCCATGCCGCGGCGGCGATCGCCGCGGGACAGGCGAGCTGCGTGCTCGTATGCACGGGCGAAAACCGCGCCACGGGCATGTCGCGCGACACGGCGGTCTCGTCGCTCGCGGCGGCGGTCGGCCATCCTTACTTCGAGTATCCGTACGGCAACTCGATTCCCGGCTGCTATGCGATGATCGCCCGCCGCTACATGCACGAGTACGGGATCACGCGCGAACAGCTCGCGCACGTTCCGGTGGTTACGCGGCAGCACGCCGCGATGCACCCGAATTCCCACATGAAAGCGCCGATCACCATCGAGGACGTGATCGCATCCAAGCCGATCGCGTCGCCTTTGAATCTGCTCGACTGCTGCCTCATCTCCGACGCGGCGGGCGCATTCATCGTGACCTCCGCGGATCGCGCACGGCATATTGCCGACCGGCCGGTGTATCTGCTCGGCGTCGGGGAGTGTCACACGCACGAGTACATCGTGTGCGCCGAGACGCTGGTGCACTTCGGCGTGATGGAATCGGGGCAGGGCGCGTATCGGATGGCCGGACTGGGTCCGGACGACATGGACCTTGCCCAGCTCTACGACTGCTTTTCCATCGTGCCGATACTGGAGCTCGAAGAGCTTGGGTTCTGTGCCCCGGGCGAAGGGGGCAGCTTCTATGCGGCAGGACATGCGGCGATCGGCGCGCGGCTGCCCGTCAACACGCACGGCGGGATGCTCTCTCACGCGCACGCCGGAGCGACGGGCGGAATGCTGGGCATCATCGAGGCGGTGGCTCAACTGATAGGCGAGTGCGGCGAGCGGCAGGTGCGCGACGCTCACACGGCCCTCGTTCACAACGAAGGCGGCGTGCTGTCATCGAACTGCACGGTCATACTGGCCGACCAGCCGCGATAGACGAAGGAGCCAGAAAAATGGAGACCACCAGCCGGCGCGGCCTGTTTTTCGAGGATTTCGAAATCGGGCGCGAGCTCGAGACACCGTCGCGCACCGTGACGTCGACCGACATCGTCAACTTCGCGTGCCTGTCCGGAGATTTCAACGAGGTGCACGCGAACTGGGAGTATTGCAAGACGACGCCATTCGGTGAGCCGATCGCGCACGGGCCGCTCGTCTATGCGATCGCGGGGGGGCTGCAGTACGCGAGCGGCATCAACGACGGCACGCTGCTCGCGCTGCTGCAGGTCGACAAGTGGCGCATGCTCGCGCCGGTGAAGCACGGCGATACGATACACATGGTGTCCACGGTGATAGACAAGAAGGCAACGAGCAAGCCCGATCGCGGCGTCATCAAGTTCCAGCGCAGAATGCTCAATCAGAACGGCGTGGTCGTGCAGGAGATGGAGGCATCGATCATGTACCGGCGGCGGCCTTCCGCAAACTAACTGACGAGCGCCCCCGGCGGCGCGGGAAGAGGATATGTTTAAAAAACTGAAACTGGCCTTGCTCGTGATGCTGCCCGCGGCGAGCGCGGCGGAAGCGGCGCTCGCCCAGGATTATCCGACCAAGCCGATCCGCATGGTCGTGGCGGTCGCGCCGGCCGGCCCCACCGACATACTCGCTCGAATGATCGGGCAGAAGCTGACCGATTCATGGGGCCAGCCTGTGATCATCGACAATCGTCCGGGCGGCGGACAGGTCATCGGAACGGACATCGTGGCTAAATCCCAGCCGGATGGCTACACGCTGCTGATGAGCACGAACACGTTTGCAGTGAACCCCGCGTTGTTCAAGAGACTGCCTTACGATCCGCAGCGGGATTTCACGCCCATCACACTGGTTGCAGAAGTGCCGTTGATTCTGGCGATTCATCCGTCGGTACCGGCGAGCACAGTCAAAGAGTTGATTGCGGTCGCGAAGGCACGTCCGGGTCAACTCAATTACGGATCGAGCGGCACGAGTTCATCGCTGCGGCTCGCCGCGGAGCTGATGCAGTCCATGGTCGACATTCAGATGGTTCACGTGCCGTACAAGGGCACAGGCCCGGCAACCACTGCGCTCGTCGGTGGGCATGTGCAACTCATGTTTACGAATCCCATGGTTGCTCTGTCGCAGGTGAAGGCAGGGAAGTTGCGTGCACTCGCCATCACCAGTGCCCGGCGCTCGGACAAGATTCCAGAGCTGCCGACCATGAGCGAAGCCGGTTTGCCCGGGTACACCGCCGGTTCGTGGTTCGGCTTGATGGCGCCCGCCAAGACATCGCCCGCGACCGTGGACAAGCTGCACGGGGAAGTGGTGCGTATTCTACGAATGCCAAACGTGCAGGAGCTGATGGCAGGTTCCGGCGCGAATGCAATCGGCAACACGCCTCAGGAGTTCTCCAGTTACATCAGGGCCGATATGGCGAAGTGGGCGAAAGTCATACGCGCGAGCGGTATCACGGCTGATTGACTGTGGAAGAACCGCATGAATTCCTCTTCCGCGGCGAGACGGTGAAGACCGAGATGCGCACCTGGGGCGGGCATCGGGAAGTGGCGCCATAATGCTGGAAAACGGACCGCTCACCGGTTGCAAGGTGCTCGAGCTGGGCTCGACCATCGCCGGGCCGTTTTGCGCGCGCGTGCTCGCCGATTTCGGCGCCGAAGTCATCAAGGTCGAGCCGCCCGAGGGCGACACGCTGCGCTCGCTCGGCCATCGTCATAATGGGAAATCGCTGTACGCGGCGACGCTGCTGCGTAACAAATCGCTGGTCGCGATCGACCTGCGGGGAAAGCGCGGCCGTGAAATCGTCCGGAGCCTCGCGAGCAAGTGCGACATCGTCGTCGAGAACTTCAAGCCGGGAACGCTCGAGAAATGGGGCCTCGGTTACGACGACCTGCGCGCGGCGAACGACGGGCTCATCATGGTTCGCATCAGCGGCTTCGGACAGACCGGACCGTACAGCAGCCGTGCCGGTTACGGCATCATCAGCGAAGCCGTCAGCGGACTGCGCCACCTGATCGGCGATCCCGATCGGCCGCCCGCTCGCGTCGCGGTCGCACTGACCGATTACATCACCGGCCTTTACGCGGCGCTTGGTGCTGTCATGGCACTTCACGCGCGTCGCGTCACCGGCGTCGGGCAGTGCATCGATGCCGCGCTCAACGAGTGCGCATTCAGCTTTCTGGAGTCACACGTGCCGGCGTACGAAAAGCTGGGCATCGTCGCAAAACGCGCGGGATCGCGGCTGGCGAATAGCGCTCCCAACAACCTGTACCAGACGAAAGACGGTCAGCACGTGCACATCACGGCCATAGCCGATCCCGTATTCAAGCGCATGTCGAGCGTGATGGGCCGGGAGGATCTGCCGGCCGATGCGCGCTTCGCGACGGCCGTGGCTCGCGGCGCCAATATCGACGCGCTCGACTCAATCGTTGCGCAGTGGACGCAAAGCCTTGAAGCACCGGAGATCGAGCGGAGACTCACCGCTGCGGAGGTGCCCGCCACGCGCATATTCACCATGGCCGATATTTTCAAAGACCCGCATTACCTCGCGCGCGGCATGCTGGTCGAAGTGCCCGACGATGAGCTGGGAACCGTCACGCTCGCCGCGCCCGTACCGGTGCTTTCCGGCACGCCGGGCAGGATCCGTCGCAGCGGGGGCAAGATCGGGCGCGACACGGCGCGCGTACTTAAGGACGTGCTGGGCATGGCGCGCGACGAGATCGAAGCCCTCGAGCTTGCCGGCATCGTGAGCGTCAGTGCGTCGGCGCAAGCAACGCAGAGGAAGCGATGACCTGGAAAGCCGAAGCTGATGAAATCGCGCAGCGCCGCCGCTGGGCGCTGGAGCACGGTGGTGCGGATGCGGTGCGCGCGTACCGCGAGCAGGGCTGGCTCACGATACGCGAACGCATCGACGCGCTGGTCGATGAGGGCTCGTTTCAGGAAATTGGTCAGCTCGCCGGTACGGCGAGTTACGAAGGCGGCAAAGTCGCCAAAGTCGTTCCTGCGCCCTATGTGATGGGGCTGGCGAAAATCGCAGGACGTGCGACTGCAGTTGGTGGCGAAGACTTCTCCGTGCGCGGGGGTGTCAATTGGGGCGCCCGCTCGAAAGGCGGACAAGGCGGCTTTTCGGGCGATCTCGCTTACGAATACTGCATTCCGCTCGTGAATCTCTGTCATGGCGCCGGCGGGAGCGTGGGCTCGACGCGGCAGCGCGGACACGCCGTGTTTCCTGGCGCACGGCTCTCGCCGCATTACGTCGACCTGCTGGGTCGGGTGCCTGTCGTGAGCGGTGTCATGGGAACGACCGCCGGCGGGCCGGCGGGCCGCGCGATACTTTCCCATTTCTCGGTCATGGTGCGGGGGAAAAGCCAGGTATTCGCCTCCGGGCCGCCAATGGTGGAGCGCGCGCTGGGGATAAAGATCGGGAAAGAAGAACTCGGCGGTGCGGACGTTACTGCTAGTATTGCGGGAACGATCGACAACGTTGCTGACAGCGAAGCCGACTGCCTCGCGATGGTGAAGCGTTTTCTGAGTTTCATGCCTCAAAACGTGTGGGAGCTTCCTCCGGTTACTGCATGCGACGACCCGCCCGATCGCATGGAAGAGGCGCTGCTTTCGATTCTCCCGCGAAACCGCCGCGCACCGTACGATATGCGAAAACTGATTGGTCTGGTGACCGATCGTGGGTCTTTATTCGAGATTCAGCCGCTTTTCGGTCGCGCACTGATTACGTCGCTGGCACGAATGAACGGACGCCCTGTCGGCATCGTCGCGAATAATCCCATGGTGAATGGCGGTGCGCTCGATGCTAAGGCCGCGCGCAAACAGACGCATTTCATCGACGTCTGCGACACGTTTCACATCCCTCTGATTTTCTTTGTCGATCTCCCGGGCTTCATGATCGGCCCCCAGGCCGAAGAGGGCGCGACGTTGCGCGAGGGTATGAGGAGCCTGCACGCGCGCATGCAGGCGAGCGTGCCGATGATGAGCGTGGTAATCCGCAAGTGCTATGGCTTCGCGGGATTTGCCGCGCGCGACAGCCTCGGCCTCGATTTCAAGATCGCCTGGCCATCGGCCGAGATCGGCTCACTACCGGTCGAAGGCGGCGTGACCGTCGCGTATCGGCGCGAGATCGCGAATGCGGACGATCCCGGCCGCAGGCAGGCCGAGCTCGAAGACGAAATACGCACACTGGCATCGCCATTTCGAATGGCTGAGGCGTTCGCACTCGAGGATGTCATCGATCCGCGAGAGACGCGGCGCTATCTCTGCCGCTTCGTAGACGCCATGGAGGCGCGCCTGCGCATGAATCTCGGCGTCAAGGCGCGCCCGGGCGTGAGGCCATGAGCTGCGGGCTCGAACCTGCAGCAGAAAATCTCCGTGCCGCGGCAGTGCTGCCGCGATGATCATTTGATTCGAACTTTTCAGGGAGCGCTACCCATGCGCGGTAAATACGCACATGAACTGCAGAGCGGTGACGAGTACGAGCCGCTCGAATTCGTCGTCACGCCCGATCTCAACCAGCAGTTTCTGTACGCGGTGGAGGATTTCAATCCGCTCTACATCGAAGGTATCGGCGGCAAACCGCCGATCGTGCATCCGGTCCTGCTCATGCACATGAGCCCGCGCACGCGCAGTCGGTCGTACCGGCAGGCGCCAGGGATGGGCTCCGCGTTTGCGCGCGACCGCAGCACGTATCTCAATCCCGCTTATGTGGGGACGAAGCTGCGCGTGACCTGGAAGGTGGCGAAAACGTACGAGCAACGCGGCAAGATCTACCAGGATTACGTGGCGCTGGTGCAGGACGAAAACGGTAATGACGTACTGCGGCGCGAACTGTCGTCCACGTTCTTCACGCTGGGCAAGGTGAAGACGTATGCGCTGGGAGAGTCGAAATGAGCGTCCCGATACTCGAAGCGAAAGTCGGCGGGCTGTACGCAGGCAAGGCCAGAAAGCTCACTTGGGCTCGCGCGCTCGCGCTGTCGGGCGGTCCAATCGAGTCGCCGGACTGGCCGGAAAAGAACCTGCACACCGATCTCAAGGCCGCCAACGATGCTGGCCTTTCTGCGGTCGTCGTCTCCGGCACCCAGTGGGAGGGTTATCTCGTCGGACTGCTCGTCGAGATGTTCGGCATCGCGTGGTTCGCGGGCGGGCAGCTCGACATCAAGATTCCGCGCAGCGTAAAAATCGACGAAACCGTGCAGCCAAAAGCGCGTGTGGAGGCGCGCGAGCAGGACGGAGGGCGTGTTCGAATCGCGCTCAGCGTCTGGTGCGAGAACCAGGACGGGGAACAGGTGCTCGTGGGGGCCGCGTCGTGCGCCGTTCCTGCGCAGGCCGGCAAGTAGAAGCATGCAATGCTGCGTCTGACCGAGAACCTCGCGAAACAGTGGCTGCGCGACAGCGGCCTGGCGGTGCCGGAAGGGTCATGCTGCGGCTTCCCGCGAGGAAGCACGCACTGCCGCAGAGTTGATGAAGGGCGGTGCGGTGTTAAAAGCGCTCGTGCCGACAGGACGCCGAGGTAAGGCCGGCGCCGTGCTGATGGCCGATGATGCCGAACGGGCCGCCGCCGCGGCTGCGAAGCTTCTGGGCACCACCGTCAATGGACACCTCGTGCGCAGCGTTTATGTCGAAGAGCGCGTCGCGATCGCAGACGAGTACTACTTGAGCTTCGTATTGAGCGGCGCCAGGTCCGAGGTGCTCGTCAGCCGCAGCGGGGGCGTCGATATCGAGGAAGTCTCGCGCACGACGCCGGAGAAGCTCGTCCGATTGCGCATCGATCCGCTGAACGGTCTCGACACCTGGATCGCAACCGACCTGTGGTACGACGCCGGACTGCGCGGCACAAGCCTGCCGCGCATTGCAGCTTTGACGACAAAGCTGTACGACGCCTTCTGTCGGGCCGACGCCTTGCTGCTCGAAGTGAATCCGCTCGCAATCGATGCAGCCGGGCATAGCGCACGTCGTCGGCGCGATGATGGCAATCGATCCCGACGCCCTGTATAGGCATCCCGAGTGGCGAGGCGGCAACGAACCGCTCCCTGAGAATCCGCGCGAACGCGCCGTGACGCTTGCGAACAGAGAATATCCCGGCGGCGAGTGCCAGTACGTCGAGCTCGAAGGCGACATCGGTCTGCTCGTCGGCGGCGGGGGCGCCGGCCTGTACCAGCACGATCTCATGCTCGAAGCGGGCGGGCGGCCTGCGAACCATTGCGTCACGCCACCGACGGGCTCCGACAATCGCAAGCTGAAAGCGGTGCTCTCGGCGATACTCGACAACCCGAAGCTGCGCGGTCTTCTGGTCGGTTTCAACTTCGCGCAGATGGCGCGCACCGACATACGGGTGCGCACGCTCATCGAGCTGCTCGACGAAAAGAAAATCGATACCGCGCGGTTGCCGATCGTCATCCGATTGTTCGGCGCGGGCGAGCCCGAATCGCGAGCGATGGTGGCGGGCCGCAAGAACATCCATTACGTTGCGCGCGGCACGACGCTGAAAGAGGCGGTGCGCTTGATCGTGCAGCTCACCGCGAAAAGCGCCGGACCGCTATCATGAGCATACTCGTCGATGGGAATACGAGGGTCGTCGTGCAGGGCATCACGGGCGGACAGGCGCGCTTCGATACCGAATGGTGAATCAAGTACGGCACGCGCATCGTCGCGGGCGTGACGCCCGGGCGCGGCGGCGAGACTGTGCACGGCGTGCCGGTTTACGATACCGTGCGGCGCGCCGCTGCGGAGCACGACATCAACACGTCGGTCATTTGCGTTCCAGCGCCCGCAGTGAAATCGGCCGTGATGGAAGCGATCGATGCAGGCATCCGGCTGATACTCGTCACGGCTGAATACGTGCCCCAGCACGATGTCGTGCGCATCACCGCCGCTGCGCGCAAAGCCGGCGTACGGCTGGTGGGATGCAATACGAATGGGCTCATATCGCCGGGAAAAAGCAAGCTCGCCGGTGTGGGTGGAATCGATCCCTGCGAAATTTATGCCGCCGGCGATATTGGCGTCCTCTCGCGCTCGGGCGGGATGACTGCCGAAATCAGTCTCACCTTGAAGGCTGCGGGTTACGGCATTTCGACTTCGATCGCAATGGGTGGCGACGCGGTCACCGGCATGACGATGGCCGAGTACGTGAAGCTCTTCCAGCAGGACCCCGACACTCGCGCGATCGTTATCTTCGGCGAGCCGGGGACCGATAACGAGCAGGAAGTCGCGGCCCTGCTAACCTCCCGTGCCGTCACCAAGCCCATCGTCGCGCTCATTGCAGGCGCGTTTCAGGAGCGCTATCCCACCGGAATGAGCTTCGGTCACGCCGCGGCGATGATCACCACCGGCAACGAGAGCGCGAGCGCGAAGCGAGCCGTCCTGGCAGCCGCCGGCGCCCACATCGCGGACGCACTGGAAGACATACCGACACTGTTGCAGCGGGCTCTGCGTTGATTCAAGGCCGCGTTGCAACGACAACTAGACAGGAGGCGGACGTGAAGTTACGGCAGCACTTCGGGCTACAACTGATCCTGGCCATGACCTGCACGGTCTTTGGCCCGCTTGCGCTTCACGCTGCCGAGAGTTACCCGACGCGCCCCGTGCGTATGGTCGTCCCCTACGCGCCCGGCGGCAACACGGACGTACTCGCGCGATTGATCGCTCAGCGCCTGACGCAGAACCTCGGGCAACAAGTCGTCGTCGACAACAGGCCTGGTGGCAACACGCTGATCGGTACCGAGCTCGTGGCTCGCGCCCCCGCGGACGGTCACACGATCATGCTCACCACGCTTACGTTTACCGTGGTTCCCAGCCTCTACCGCAAGCTGCCGTTCGACGCGGTAAAGGACTTCACGCCGATCACGCTCGCCGTGACCCTACCGAACGTCCTTGTGACACATCCGGCCATACCGGCGCGCTCGCTGAAAGAGCTCATCAACTACGCAAAAGCCAATCCGGGCAAGTTGAGCTATGCCTCGACGGGCAGCGGGACTTCACCGCACCTCTCGATGGATATCACTTCAGGGAAACTGCGTGCGCTCGCGGTCACCAGCGGAAAGCGTGCAGCGGCAGCGCCGACGATTCCGACGGTCGGTGAAACGCTTCCCGGCTACGAGATGGACCCCTGGTTCGGCGTACTGGGGCCTGCCGGAATGACGCCGGCCGTGGTCAAGCGCCTGCACGGCGAGATCGCCCGCATCCTGCTCGCGCCCGAAATGAAGGATCATCTGAACAGTCTTGGCGCCGAGCCGGCCGCCACGACGCCGAATCAGTTCGCGGCGCACATCAAGGCAGAAACGGCGCGGTACTCGCAGATCATCAAGGCCGCTGGGATCAAGGTCGAGTGAAGTTTTTGACGTGTGAAGAGGAAAAGCATGCGTATCAAATTCTGCTCTGCGTTCTTGCGAACTGCCGCACTTGGGTGTGTATTGTCGCTTCCCGCGACTGTGCTTGCTCAGGAGTGGCCGGCCAAGCCCGTGCGCATCATCGTTCCCTTCCCGCCGGGACAGGGCGCGGACATCATCGGGCGCCTCCTGGCGGAGCGGTTGACGTCAGTGCTGGGGCAGCAGGTCCTCGTCGACAACCGACCGGGCGCCGGCAGCATGGTGGGCCCCGCGATCGCGGCCAAGACGCCCGGCGACGGTTACACGCTGCTGATCGGCGGCACGAGCGCGATGGTGATCAACCCGCATCTGTATGCCGATCCCGGCTATGACACGCTGCGCGATTTTGCCCCGATTACCAACGTCGCGTCGCTGCCGATGCTGATCTGCGTCAACCCGACATTCCCGGCGCGCACGATCCAGGAATTGATCAAGATCGCCAAGCAGCGTCCCAACGAGATCACTTATGGCTCCTCGGGCAACGGCAGCACGCATCATCTCATCCAGGCGTTGTTCGCTTCGGCGGCGGGAATCCAGCTCACTCATATTCCCTATAAAGGCTCGACCGCGAGCATGACGGATCTCATCGCCGGCCGTATCGTGATGCTGGCCGATACGATGCCCGCCGTGATGACGCACGTGAAAGCAGGCAAGGCGCGCGCGATCGGCATCTCGTCGATCAAGCGCTCTCCTTTCTTCCCCGATGTGCCCACGCTCGATGAGCAGGGCCTGAGAGGATTCGATGCCATCGCCTGGGCAGGCTTGTTTGCGCCTGCGGGTACGCCGGCCCCGGTTCTCGATCGTCTCCACGCTGAAGTCGTCAAGATCCTCAACACGTCGGCCACTCAAAAGCGGTTTCAGGATCTTTCGATGACGACGATCGGCGATAGCCGCGCGGACTTCGATCGTTTCGTCAAGGCGGAGCTCGCCCGCTGGGGGAAAGCGGTGAAAGTCTCCGGGGCGAAAATCGATTAATCCGCACCGTCTGGGGACACCATGAGAGTCATAGATTTTCGCCTGCGGCCACCGCAGAGGGCGTTCCTCGATATGGTCATGTACTCGAACATCGATCGCACCGAGCAGATGGCGCGCGGGATCGGCATGGCGCTGGCGCCGTCGGTGCGGCAGCGCTCCGTCGAGCTCATGCTTAAGGAGATGGACGGAGCAGGCGTCAAGTGGGGCGTGGTGCCGGGCCGCATCTCGCCGGTGCTCGGCACGATCGAAGCCGACGACATTGCGGCAATCGTCGCGCAACACCCGGACAGGCTGGTGGGATACGCTGGAATCGATCCGGTGCACTCGCGGAAAGCGCGCAGGACTACATAAATGCGGCGAACGGGTTCCTTGCCGAGCGCTTCCTGTTCGGGACCGCCTACCCGCTATTGCCGTTCAAGGACGGTGTCGAAGCGATGCTGCGCCTCGGTCTGAAAGAGTCGGTCATGGACCGGGTGCTCTACGAGAATGCCGCGGAGCTGCTGGGAATCGGCCAATGACGCCAATGCGCGTGATAGATTTCAGAGTCCGCCCGCCTGTCGCAGGATTCGAAGCGGCGGCGATGTATATGCAGCCCGACCGCACGGCGGAAATGGGAATCGGTTTCGGATTCCCCGTTCCATCACCCGTGCTGCACAAGCCTTCGCCTGCTGCTTTCGAGGCCGAGCTGCGTGAGTCGGGTATCGAGCTGGCGGTGATTGCCGGCCGCGTCGGCGCGCCGAAGGTCGGGCCCACCAGCAATGATGGTCTCGTCGCGTACACGCGTACCCAACCCAAACGTTTGTGCGTGTTTCCCGCCATCGACCCCGCGCGATCGGACTGGCGGGCCGACGCGGAGCGACTGCTTCGCGGCAGCGATCGCGTCGTCAAAGGTTTCGCTCTCGAGCCCGGGCTGCTCACCACTCCGATTTACGCGGATGACCCGCTTTGTCTTCCGGTCTACGAGTTTTGTGTCGAGCGCCGCCTGCCGCTCATTCTATCCGCCGGCGGGAATGTCGGACCGGACTGCGGTCATACCCTGCCCGTCTACGTGGACCGCGTCGCGCGCGATTTTCCGAAGCTCAATATCGTCGTCGCGCACGGCGGTTGGCCGTGGATCACCGCGATCCATCACGTCGCGTTTCGTCGCGGGAACGTTTACGTTTCGCCGGACATGTACGCGTTGATGCCCGGTAACGAAGCCTATATCACGGCGATGAACAGTTATCTGTCGGAGCGCTTCGTCTACGCCTCCTCGTATCCGTTCGCTCCGCTGCGCGGGTATCTGGAATCTTTCCTGCGTGTCGTTGCGAACGATGTCGTAGCCGAGCGCGTGCTCTACTCGAATGCGGCTGCCTTGATCGGCATCGCATGAGCTTGTCGGGCAAGTCTCTGTTTCGGTCGAAACTCCGCATCTTGCCGCAGAGCTATTCAAGATCATGGCGGGCGTCGATCTGACCCATGTCCCTTACAAGGACGGAGCACGCGGTAAGATGGACCGGGGATTCAACGATGCCGTATGCAGAAAGCGCTGGCGGAAAGTTGCATTATGAGGTCATAGATCTGATGGCACCGTGGGAAACGAAGCGTGACACGATCATCTTCCATCATGGCATCGGCGCATCCGCCGGCATCTGGACCGAATAGCTGCCGCAGCTCCTCGAGCGCTACCGCGTCGTGCGTTTCGATATGCCCACCTGTGTAGGTCGCAACTGTCGATGCGACGGGCGCGCGCATGCCCTATCAATCAGGTTTACGACATCAAAAATAATCCGCAGCATCGTCGACAGCGATTCGATGTTCGAAATGAAACCGCGGTTCAAAGCCATCGCATCGTTACGGCGTTGGCCCGCCTCGACGGCAAGTCAGTCGGCATGATCGCGAGCAATCCTCTGCACCGTGGCGGCGCGATCGGGGCAGATGAGTGCCAGAGGTGCAAAGCTTCTTCGTGCTGTGCGATTCGTTCAATGTGCCAATCGTGATGCTCGTCGATCAGCCAGGTTTTCTGATCGGGCTCGAAGGCGAGCAGCGAGGCACGATCGCTCGAATAGCTTGTTCTTAGCGGCGGTGGCGATTCATGCCTAGGACATTCAAGTAGGCGTGATGCGCGGTGTTGACATAGCGGCTGCGGTACTCGACCGCAGTATCGTCGTAAGTGTAGGCGACGCGCTCGATCGCGAGCACGGCGGTGCTCGGCTTCAGGCGCAGATGGCGCGCGACCCCTGGCGGCGCAGCCGCCGCGCGGATCCATTCTTCTAACTGAGTCACGGTCACGCCGTATCGCATCTGGTACAAGCCGAAGATCGTGGTGTCCCGATGCCGCAGCAGCTTTTCATCAAGCTCCGGGAACACGACCTGAGGTACCGCGACGTCATCATAGATGACCGGCTCGCCCTGAAGGCTCAAGAGGTGCTCGAAAGTAATCACGGGAGCGCCCGGCGCGAGCTGCAGGTGTCGGGCAGCGCCCGCATCGGCGGCCGTGCGCCGAAAAGACAGCAGTTCGCTTGCCGGAAATTCCTTGTGCCGCTCGGCGTTCACGATATTGAAGAACGCTTCGAGCATGTGATCGCGATCGTGGCGCGCGGCAAAGGTGCCGCGTCCGGCGCGGCGCACGAGCACGCGTTCCCCGACGAGCTCGCCCAGTGCTTTGCGCACGGTTCCGACGCTCACGCCGTAACGCTGCGCGAGCCGCGCCTCCGTCGGAATCGGCGCGCCCTGCGGCCATTCGCCTTCCATCAGGCTTTGCAGCACGCGTCTCTTGACTTCGGCATAGAGCGGACCGGTCACCACCGCTCCCGGGCCCAGCTTCTCGGAAACGCCCAGCCAAGCCTGATCCGCTCCCCGATCAGGCACTTGGCGCTGCGCCGGGCCGCTCGTGGCGGCGCTCACTTGCTTCGCTGGGCGATTCATCTATATGATCTACTTTAGCTAGAATAACGATAAAAAGTATAACATCGCTTTTTTTGCACCGGCCGCCCGCCGCGGACGCGATGCCCATACCAGGAGCTCATGGATCAGTTGGAGAATATCGCCGCCTACCGGCTCGAAGTGCCGCTCACGAAACCCTATCGGCTCGCGTTCGGCGCGGTCGAGCGCTACGACTCGATTATCGTCGCGGCCACGGACCGCGAGGGCCGAAGCGGCTTGGGCGAAGCCACCGTGCTTACCGGCTATACCGACGAGACCATAGACGATGCGTGGCGCGTGGCGCGCGAGTTTGCGGCCTCGGTCGTCCGCGAACCGCGGGAAGCGCGGCTGTCTTTAGTACTGAGGCTTGCCACGACGCATCCTTTCACTGCAACTGCGTTCGGCACCGCACTCGAGATGCTCGATGCACCCGATCGGCCGCGTGCTCCGGCGGCGACGGTGCCTTTGGTCGGCCTGCTCGATGCAAAGGGGGAGGAAGCGATCGCCGCGCAGCTCGAGAAGCTCCTCACCGCAGGCTACCGCACGATCAAGATCAAAGTCGGCTTCGATGTTAGAGCGGATGGCGAGTTCGTGCGGGCCGTCCAGCGCGCGGGGCGTGGGCGCGCGCGCATACGTGTCGATGCCAACCAGGGCTATACGGGCGAGCAGGGCATGGCATTCGTGCGCTCCCTCGATCCCGAAGCAATCGAGCTATTCGAGCAGCCGTGCGCTGCGGGTGATTGGGATGCGCATCTTAGCGTTGCACGCGCTGCAACCGTGCCGCTCATGCTCGACGAATCCATCTATAGCATGGCCGACGTCGAGAAAGCCGCAGCGCTTCGCTGTGCCCAGTTCATCAAAGTAAAGCTCATGAAATTCGTGACGCAGGAATCCCTCGCAGCGGCGATCGGGCGCATACGCGCGCTCGGGATGACGCCGGTGCTCGGCAACGGTGTCGCCTGCGATCTCGGCTGCTGGCTCGAAGCCCTCGTCGCCGCCGAGCACATCGACAATGCGGGAGAGATGAACGGGTTCCTGAAGACCGGGGCGGCGCTGCTCGACCGGCCGCTCGTTTTCGAGTCGGGCGCAATCCAGCTCGAGCATGGATATCTTCCGGGCGTGAACATGGAACAGTTGAAGCGCTATTGCGTCGACTCGGTTCAAGTGTCCGGCAATGCGCCGACCACCGCCGTCGCATGAAAGCCGTCGCGATTGCCCGCTTTGGCGGCCCTGAAGTGCTGGCGCTCATGGAGCGCCCCGCACCTCAGCCGGCAGCTGGCGAAGCGTTGGTTCAGCTCGAGTACGCAGGTGTCAATTTCATCGACATCTACATGCGGAGCGGCCATTACGCGCGCTCGCAGACCTACCAGACGCCGCTCCCCATGACGATCGGCATGGAGGGCGGAGGCACCGTCGTTGCGCTGGGCGATGGCGTGGCGAACACCCGCATCGGCGACCGGGTGGCGTACTGCATCGTGCGCGGCAGCTATGCGGAGCTCGCCGCCGTGCCCGCGTCCAGGCTCGTTCGCGTCCCTGAAAACGTTCCGCTTCCGGTTGCCACCGCGCTCATGCTTCAGGGCTGCACTGCGCACTACCTCAGCCAATCGGTGTTTGGACTCGGCCCCGGACACGTCTGCCTCGTACACGCGGGAGCGGGCGGCGTCGGGCAGCTTCTCATACAGCTTGCAAAACAGAGCGGCGCGACAGTGATTACGACGGTCGGCAACGCCGAAAAAGCAGCGATCGCGCGCGAGCGCGGCGCCGACCACGTCGTCTGTTACCGCGAAGAGGATTTCCGCGAGGCGGTCATGCGCGTGACCGGAGGCAAAGGCGTCGACGTAGTCTACGACGCAGTCGGGCGCGAAACGATTTCGAAAAGCGTCCGGAGTCTCAAGCGCCGCGGCCTGTGCGTGAACTACGGAGGCGCATCCGGGCTCGTCGAATCGGTGCAGCCACTCGAGCTCGCCGAAGCGGGCTCCGTTTTCTTCACGCGCCCGCACCTCGCCGATTACATCGCGACTGCCGAAGAGCTCAATCACCGCACGAGCGACCTTTTCGCGGCCTACGCCGCAGGCAAGCTCACGGTGGCGATCGATCGCGAGTTCCCGCTCGCCCAGGCTGCCGACGCGCACCGCTGCATCGAAAGCCGCGGCACCCGCGGTAAGCTATTACTTTGCATTCAGTCGTAAACAACAACACCCCCGAGGAGCTCTCATGTCATCCCTCATAAGCAGTCGCACCATCGCTTTCGCTACTGCCGCCCTGTCGGCTTTCGCCGCAGGGCTCGCATTCGCGCAGGATAAATACCCGTCCCGTCCCATCGAATTCATCGTGCCATGGGGTCCCGGCGGTGGTGCCGACCAAGTCGCACGCAAAGCCTCCCAGCTCATGGAAAAGGAGCTCAAGGTTTCGCTGCCGGTGATCAACGTCGCGGGTGCCACGGGCCAGACGGGCCTGACCAAGATGTTGACTTCAGCCGCCGACGGCTATTCGATATCCATTATGACGGGCGACACGTTCGGACTGCTGACCGACCCAACGACGAAATGGAAGCTGGACGACGTCGTGCCGGCGGCGATCATGATCCGGCAGCCTTCGGCCTTCTTCACCGCCGAGAACAGCAATCTGAAATCATGGGCCGAGGTCGAGCGCGAGGCGAGGAACCGCCAGCTCAAAGTCGCGATCACCGGTTTCGGCAGCCCCGACGACATGCACGTTCAGTATTTCGTGGCGAAAGGCCTGAAGCTGATCGCCGTGCCGTTCCCCAAACCGGCCGAGCGCTACACGGCTATTCTGGGCGGGCACGCCGACATCCTTTATGAGCAGCTCGGCGACGTGAAGAGCTTCCTCGATGGCAAGCAGATGCGTCCGGTCATTCTTTTCGCCGATTCACGCTTTCCGCTTTTCAAGGACGTTCCGACCGGCAAAGAGCTCAAACACGACATCATCATCAACCAGTTCCGCGCAGTCGTCGTGAAGGCGGGTACCGATCCGGCGCGCGTGAAGCTCATCTCCGATGCGCTCGCCAAAGTGGCCGCGAGCGACGATTACAAAGCGTATTTGAAGGACCAGTACGCCGACGAGGCGAGCTTCATTCCGGCCGGTGGCGCGCTGGCGTTCATGAAGAAAGAGCTGGAGAGCATGCGCCGCTTCGCACCGAAGAAATAGCGGCGGGCGCGATGAAGCAGAAAACCATCGTCACCGGGGTCATCGGTTCCGACACGCATATCGTGGGAAACCGCATCCTCACGATGGCGCTCGAAAAAGCGGGCTTCAAGGTGGTCTCGCTGGGCGCGCTCACGCCCGCTCCCGATTTCGTGAAAGCGGCGGTCGAAACCGACGCGGACGCAATCCTCGTCTCGTCTCTCTACGGGCAAGGCGAGCTCGATTGCCGCGGCTTTCGCGACCTCTGTGTCGAAGCAGGTCTCGAGAACATACTGCTCTACGTGGGCGGCAACCTGGTCGTGGGAAAACGGTCTTGGGACGAGACGCACAAGACCTACGCGGATATGGAATTCGACCGGGCGGCGCCGCCGGGAACGCGCATCGAGACCGTGCTCGACTGGCTCCGGCGCGACTTCGAGGCGCGCGAGCATGGCAATCGCCGCGCAATCGCATGAGCGCGGCGCTCCTCATCGATTTCGGCAGCACATATACCAAGCTGCGCGCGGTAGATCTCGACTCGCGGCGTATTCTAGGCGCGGGCCAAGGCCCCTCCACCGTGACGACCGACATCGGCATCGGCATGCGCGCGGCCCTCGCCGATCTCGAGCGCCGTCTGGGCAGCCTGCCGCGGTTTGAGTACCGGCTTGCGTCGAGCAGCGCGGCCGGGGGTTTACGCATGGTGACAGTAGGCCTCGTGCGCGAGCTCACCGCCGAAGCGGCGCGGCGCGCGGCGCTCGGCGCCGGTGCGAAGCTGGTGGGCGCCTTCGCTTACCGCCTCACGGCCGGCGACATCGACGAAATTCGCGCGTGCGCACCCGACATTCTGCTGCTGGCCGGCGGCACCGACGGCGGCAACAGCGAAGTCGTGCTCGCCAACGCGGCGCGCATCGGCAAAAGCGACCTCGCCTGCCCGATTGTTTACGCGGGCAACCGCGCCGCAGCCGACGAAGCGTGCGCCGCGCTCGCCGGGAAGACCGTGATCGTCACCGGAAATGTCATGCCGGAGTTCAACGTGCTCGCCATCGAGCCGGCGCGCGCAGCGATCCGGCAGGTCTTCATCGACCGCATCGTGCACGCTAAAGGGATCGACCGTGCCGCCGCGGATTTCGACGCTGTGCTCATGCCGACACCGGCCGCGGTGCTAGAAGGCGCGCGGCTTGTCGCCGATGGCGTCCAGGGCCATTCGGGCCTGGGTGCGGTGCTCGTGATCGATCCAGGCGGCGCGACGACCGATGTGCACTCGATTTCGGCCGGCGAGCCGGCAGCGGGGGTCGTTCCACAAGGGCTGCCGGAGCCGCGAGTGAAGCGCACGGTCGAAGGCGATCTGGGCATGCGGCACAACGCGGCCGCTATCGTCGAAGCGGCGGGTATAGACGCCATCGCAGCGGATGCGCGGCTTACCGAGCACCGCGTGCGCGAGCTTCTTCATTCGATCGAACGTGACGTCGAGCGACTGCCGCGTGCCGAGGAGGAATTCGCGCTCGATGCGGCGCTCGTGCGTGCCGCCGTCCGGTTCGCGGTCGCCCGTCATTGCGGCACGATCGAAACGGTCTACACGGTGACGGGCCCGGTCACAGTTCAGCACGGCAAGGATCTGTCGCGGATCGACGCCGTCATCGGCACAGGCGGGGCCATTGTATCCGGTCGCCATCCGCGGGCCGTGCTGCAGATGGCGCTCGCCGATCCTGCCGAGCCGCTGTCGCTCAAGCCGAAGAGCCCGCGCCTGCTGCACGACACTCACTACCTGCTCTACGCGTGCGGCCTGCTTTCCACAGTGGAGCCGCAAGCCGCGTTGGAGCTCGCGCTCGCCAATCTGCAGGCGCTGGACGAGGAGATTCCACATGAACGCGCCCGCTGCGCCTGACGCTACCCGCCTGCCGCTTTCCGAAGCGCGCATTCCCGACGACGTGTTCGAACAGATGCGCCGGGAAAATCTCGCGCGTTGGCCGACCGGCGCCGGCGTCGACTTCGAAGCGGCGGTTGCCCGCCATCGCGCGCTGCCCCGGCACAAACAGCTCGGCTGGGTGATGCGCGAGGCTGCCCGGCAAGGCCGCTGCCTCACCCAACCGCGCGGCGGGTTCGGCACGTTCGAGATGCATCGTCATCTGATGGTGACGCTCGACAAGGAGGGACACGCCGACGTCGTGCCGACCACGACCGACAGTTACACACGGAACGAGCAATGGCAGCTCGCGCAGAAAGGCATCGAGGAGTCGGAGCAGGCAGGACGCTCGATGCTGAACGGATACCCGATGGTGAACTACGGTGTCGCCCGGGCTGCGGAGCTCGTCGATGCGATCGACAAGCCCGCGATCATGCTGACCGGCACCGCGATGCCGCGGCTCACCGGCGAAATCGGCTACGCGGGAGGCTATTCGGGCTACCTCGGCTCGGGCATCGCCTACACCACCTCCTACACGAAAGAGTTTTCGATCGAAGACGGCATACGCAACTACCAGTATCTCGACCGTCTCGCTTCGATGTACCACGAGCGCGGCATCGACCTGCACAGAAGGCAGCCGGGCTTCCTCACCGGCACGAACATACCCCCTTCGATCGCGATCATGACCGCAGTGCTCGATTGCCTGCTCGCCGCCGCGCAGGGCGTGAAAAATTACGGTCTCGAAATGGGCCAGACGATGCACCTCGTGCAGGATGCCGCCGCGGTCGCCGCGTGCCGCGAGCTGTGCCAGGAATATCTGCAAGCGCGTGGTTACGACGAGGTCTTCACGCCCGTCACGCTGCTGCACTGGATGGGCGCGTGGCCCCACGACGAAGCGCAATGCGCAGCGCTCGTGGTCTACGGTGGGACGCTCGCCGCGATCGCGGGCGCAAACAGCGTGACGACCAAGAGCGTCCACGAGGCATTCGGCATCCCGACTCCCGAAGCGAACGCCGAAGGCTTGCGCATGACGCGCATGGCGATTTATCTCGCGCGCGACATCCGGCTCGACGGGCTGAAGGAATTTCAGGACGAGAAAGAACTCATCAAGCGCGAAGTGCGGGCCATCATCGACAAGACGCTGGAGATGGGCGAGGGCGACGTCGCGCTCGGAACGGTGCGCGCGTTCGAAGCCGGCGTGCTCGACATTCCGTGGTCGCCGAGCCGCTACTGCAAGAGCCGCATCATGCCGGCGCGCGATGCCGACGGCTATTTGAGAATCGTCGATCCGGGTCTGATGCCGTTTCCGAAAGACGTGATGGAAATTCACGAAGAGAAGCTGCGGCGCCGCGCAGCGAAGGAAGGTGCAGCGTTCGGCCACGAGCTTGCGGTATCGAGCGTCTACGAGATGGCGGAGCCGGTCGCCAAGCTGCTGCCCGACGGCATCGGCCGCTACTGACGCGAAGTTTTGTATTGGATTGCCTTCAGGAGAGCGGAGCGAAAATGAACGGAGGAGACATGAGTGTTTTGTCATCGCCAACGATCAAGATGCGGAAAATCGACGGGCCCGTCGGCGTGGAAATCGTCGGCGTCGATCTCTCGCGCGATCTCGACGACGATACTTTCAGAGCGATCGATCAGATCTACAACACGAATCCCGTGGTTGTCGTCCGGGAGCAAAAGCTCACACCAGCGCAGCAGGTCGCGTTCAGCAGGCGATTCGGCGAGCTCGAGATCCACGTGCTCAAGCAATACCTGCTGGCCGGCCATCCCGAAATTCTGGTTATCTCCAATATCGTCGACGAAAACGGAAAGCTCATCGGGCTGGCCGACGGAGGACGCGTGTGCGTGTGGCACACCGACATGTCCTATCTGGAACGGCCGAGCCGCGGCTCCATGCTGTACGCGATCGAAGTGCCGGAGCGCGACGGTATCGCGCGTGGAGACACCCAGTTCGCAGATACGGCAACGGCTTATGAAGCGCTGTCCCAGGAAACGAAGCGCAAGCTCAAGGGCCTCAAAGCAATCCATCGCATGACGAAAGGCTACGACGCAACCTCCAAGTCTTCGGGTGAGCGCCTTGCCTATACGGCGGAGCAGCGCAAGGAAAACCCGGAGCGCGCGCATCCGATCGTGAGGACGCACCCGGCGACAGGGCGTAAGTGCATCTATTTGAACCCACTTTGCGTGGTCGGCATCGAAGGCGTGCCCGACGACGAAAGCGAGCCTTTGCTCCAGGAACTCTACGAGCACTGCACCCGGCCGGAATTCGTCTATCGCCACCGCTGGCGCAAAGGCGACCTCGTCATGTGGGACAACTGCGCGGCGCAGCACCTTGCAACGATGGATTACGCGCTGCCACTGACGCGGCTGATGCACCGCACGACGCTCGCGGGCACGGTTCCGTTCTAGCCGCCCAGAGCGCAGCGCGTCGGTCTTCGGCACTACAACTGGACTATCCTATGAAGCTCAAAGGCAAGGTTGCCGTCATTACCGGCGGCGCAGCCGGCATCGGCCGCGCCATAGTCGAAGCCTTCGCGCGCGAAGGCGCACGCGTCGCCATCGCTGATCGCGACGTCGCGAAAGCGCGCGAGGCCGAATCTCGGGTAAGGTCAGACGGAGGGGACGCAGAGGCGTTCGAAGTCGACGTCGCGAACAGCCAATCGGTTGCACGCATGGTGGCGGCTGTGGTGTCGCGATACGAGCGGCTCGATATCCTCGTCAACAATGCGGGCATTCGTTTCGTGAAACCGTTTCTCGAGTATGCGGAAGACGAGTGGCGCAAGACGCTAGATGTCAATCTCACCGGGCTTTTCCTGTGCTGCCGCGCGGCGGTTCCGCACATGCTGAAAGGCGGCAAAGGAAAAATCGTGAACGTCGCCTCGGTCGCCGGTGAGTTCGGCCGGCCGCATCGCATTGGTTATTGCGCGTCGAAAGGCGGCGCCATCGCGTTTACCAAGGCGCTAGCCGTCGATATGAGCGGAAAAAACATCTGCGTGAACGCCCTCTCACCGGCCCTCATCGACACGCCACTCAATGCGGCGTACGCAACCGACGACACGCTGGCGGACGTTTGGGGAAAAGAGCTTCTCGTGCGCCGGTGGGGCAGGCCCGAGGATGTCGCCGCGGCTGCGTTGTTCCTCGCGTCGGACGATTCGGATTTCGTGACCGGCTCCGTGCTGACGGTGGACGGCGGCTGGACAGCCGGTCTGGTGCGGGCCAACGAGCTCGAATGATTTCTAGGAAAGGAGGCGTGGGCATGGCAAATATTTCGGGATTGAAGAGGATCCGGGGTCCGCTCGCAGCGCTCGCGCTTGCCGTGTCGGTGTTCCCGGCCGCGCAGGCACAGGAGAAATACCCGACGCGCCCTGTGGAAGTCATCGTCCCGTGGGGGCCCGGCGGCGGCGCAGACCAGACCGGCCGCATGATCGCCAAGCTGCTGGAATCCGATCTCAAGGTTTCTTTTCCGGTGATCAACGTTCCCGGCGCGACCGGCAACACCGGCATGGCGAAGCTTCTGAGCGCGCCCCCCGATGGTTACTCGATGGCGATACTCACTGCGGATACGTATGCGACGCAGGCCACGTCGACGCCGAAGTGGACACTGAAGGACATCATTCCCGTTGCAGTAATGATCAAACAGCCGTCGGGACTCTACGTAGCGGGCAACAGCACTCTGAAGACGTGGGCTGAAGTGGAAAAGGAAGCGCGCTCCCGCCCTCTCAAAGTGGCGATATCGGGTCTGGGCAGTCCGGACGAGATTACGGTCAACTTCCTCAACTCCCGCGGCATGAAGCTGATCGCGGTCCCCTACGCAAAACCCGGTGAGCGCTACACCGCGATTCTCGGCGGCCACGCGGACCTGCTGTATTCGCCGGTGGGCAACATCAAAACCTACGTCGACGGCGGCCAGATGCGTCCGGTGCTTTTCTTGAGTCCCGACAAGCTCGCCGGCTTTGCCGATACGCCGACGTCCAAGCAGCTCGGCTACGAGATCCTGCTGCCGCAGTTTCGCGCCGTCGTCGTTCGGGCCGGCACCGATCCTGCTCGAGTCAAGTACCTGGCCGATGCGCTTGCTCGCGTCTACGCGCACCCCGAGTACAAGAAGTTCCTGAAAGACGCGACGGGCAGCGACGACAGCTTCGAGACGGGACCGAAAGCGGTGACATTCATGCAAGGCGAGCTCGACTCGATGAGAAAAGCGCTGGCCGCGGTCGGCGGGAAGTAAGGGGCGAGTATTGGACCTTACGCAAGCCATCGTGATGAACGCGGCGCCTTCGGCATACGACGAAGCGCTTGGGGCCGCGCGACGTCTCGAAGCGAGGATCGTAGTGGGCGGGACGCTGCGAGCCGCGCTGACTGCCGAAACGTTCGCGGTCGAGAACCCGGCTGACGGCGGGACAATTACCCAGGCGCCGCGATGCGGCGCAGCCGATGTCGAGCGCGCAGTCCTCACCGCGCACAACGCTTTCGCTGCGTGGTCGCGCATACCCGCACGCGAGCGCGGACGTGCGATTGCCCGCGTCGCCGATCGCATCGAGGCAGGCTTCGTGCAGGTGAATCAGTACATCACGCCGCGACCGAATCTCGCCTACGGAGGGCCCAAGGCGAGCGGACTCGGCAAGGAATACTCGCTGGAAAGCATGCTCGAGCATTTCACGAGCAGCAAGACGGTGATCGTGAAGCCGGGAACACCGGCACCGCTCCAGCACGCAAAGCACGACGAAGCGGGCTCAATGTAGCGCCGGGTTAAAATCGCCACTCTTCGTAAAGGTCGAATGAATCGGCCGATCAATTATCGTCACGAGGACCTCAACATGACTGACATTACCGTAACGCCACTTTCACCCGCAGTCGGTGCGGAAATCGGTGGCGTCGATCTCGCGCGCCCGCTCGATCAGGCCACCTTCGACGCGATTCATTCGGCATGGATGAATCATCTGGTAGTCGTGTTCCGCGGACAGGCGCTCACCGACCCCCAGCTCGAGCAATTCAGCGCGCGTCTAGGCACGCTCGATCCCAAGCCGGTATACACCGATGAAGTCCTCGATACGACGACCAGCGATTACGTGTGCGTCATCTCGAACGTGAAAATCGGCGGAAAGGCGATTGGCGACCTGGGCGATTCCGAAGCCGTCTGGCACATGGACATGACGTACAACGAAGTGCCGCCCTTGGGCTCGGCGCTGTATGCGCTGGAAGTGCCGCCCAGCGGAGGCGATACCGGTTTCGCCAACATGTATCTCGCGTACGAAACGCTGCCGCCGGAATTGAAAGCTCGCGTGGCTATGCTCCAGTGCAAGCACGACGCGACGCGCAACAGCGCGGGCGGCATCCGGCGCGGCATGACCGCCACCGACGATCCCCGTCTCTCCGCCGGTGCCGTCCATCCGCTGGTGCGCACGCACCCGGTCACCGGCCGCAACGCGCTTTTCCTGGGCCGTCGCCATAACGCCTATATCCCCGGACTCACGCTCGAGGAAAGCGAGGTGCTGCTGAACGAGCTGTGGGCGCACGCGACGCAGCCGCGGTTCTCCTGGCATCACGCGTGGCGCAAGGGAGATCTCGTGCTGTGGGACAACCGCTGCGTCATGCACCGGCGCGACGCTTTCGATCCCGCGACGCGCCGCGTCATGCATCGTACGCAGATCAAAGGCGACAAACCCGTATTCCGTGCGCAGACGCCGTCGCGCTCGGCTCTCCACGCTTGAATCGGGAGCTCGACATGGTCGCTACCAGAACAGTTTTGCGCTGCTGCGCCGCTTTCCTTCTGACCGCGCTCGCGTTCGGGGCTTTCGCGCAGGAGCGCTATCCGAGCCGGCCGATCGAAGTGGTCGTTCCATGGGGCCCCGGGGGCGGGTCCGATCAGACCGCCCGCCGCCTCGCGCAGCATCTCGAGTCGGCGCTCAAGGTGTCGTTACCCGTCGTCAACGTACCCGGCGCATCGGGCCTGACCGGCGTTACGAAAATCTTCAATGCGCCCGCCGACGGCTACACGATCGGAGTGACGGGCGACATTTACGCGCCGATGGGCGCGCCGGGCGCCAAGTACAAGCTTGCGGATTTCATTCCGCTCGCAATCGTCATCAGCCAGCCCGGCGCTTTCTTCACGGCTCAGGACAGCCGCTTCAAAACGTGGGCGGATTTCGAGAAGGAAGCACGCGCCAAGCCCGGCGCGCTCAAGATTGCGTTCGTCGGCTTCAACTCGATCGATGAGATTCACATCAACAATCTGATCGCCAAAGGTATCCGGGTAACCGCAGTGCCATTCGCGAAACCGGGCGAGCGCTATGCCTCGGTGCTGGGCGGGCACGCCGATCTCGTCTACGAGCAGGCCGGCGACGTGCGCAGCTTTCTCACTGGAAAACAACTGCGGGCGCTCCTCTCGATCAGTGAGAAGCGTCAGGCTGCGTTCGCCGACGTCCCTACAGCGCGGGAAGTCGGGATCGATATCACCGTGCCGCAGTTTCGCTGGGTGTTCATGCGGGGTGGAACCGACCCGAAGCGCGCCGAAGTCGTCGCGGCCACGATCGCGCGCTACGCTTCCACGCCGGATTACAAGAAATACCTCGAGGAAGAGTGGGCCGATCCCGAGAGCTTCGTGCCGATGGCTGAAGCGCCCAAACGCTTTCAGCAATCGCTCGAAGCGCTGCGCAGGGAAGCGACCGCCGCCGGAATGAAAACCGCGCAGTAGCGCTGCAGGCCGTTCGGGAAGGAACGCCGATGACGATGTCGCGCTCTCGGGTGCTGAAAGCGCTGCCCTACGCGGTGGTGCTCCTGGTCGCCGCGTTTTTGTATTTCACCGCTTCGAACATCGAATTCCAGCAGCGCGCCGGCACGCTGGGGCCGGATTTCTGGCCGAAAGCGATCGTCGCGCTACTCCTGGTGACGTGCGCCTTCGAGGTCGGGCGCGCGCTGTTCGCGAAGGACACGATCGGCGAAGTGAGCGGGGTGCTCGAGGAAATCGTCGAAGAGTCGGCCGAGCAGCACGCGGTCGTGGCCGCGGAAGTCGCTGTCGAGCATCATCCCGTGCTCCTCGCGCTCGGCATCGCTGCGACGCTTGCCTATGTGGCGCTCGTCACGCGGCTCGGGTTTTTCCTCTCGACCGCGCTGTATCTCGCGGGCTTTCTCGCGATTGGCGGCTATCGCCGCTGGGGCGTTATCGCGGCGGTGAGCGGGCTCGGCGCGCTCCTCCTCATGTTCATTTTCATGAAGGTCGTTTACGTTTCGCTCCCGATCGGGGAAGCGCCTTTTTCCGCGGTCACGCTATTGCTCATGCAGTTGATGGGCATCCGCTAGGCGGCCGATGGAAACGATCCTCGCGAACCTCGCCGTCGGCTTCTCGCACGTCTTCCAGCCGCTGAATTTCGCCGTTCTGGTGATCGGCGTCGTCCTCGGATTGCTGGTCGCTGTGCTGCCGGGTCTTACGCTCGTCATGGGTGTCGTGCTGGCGCTGCCGTTCACCTACAACATGAGTGTGATTCCCGCGATCATCCTGCTCACCGCGATGTACATTTCAGGCACCTATGCGGGCGCCTGGACCTCCATTCTTTTCCGCGTTCCGGGTGAGCCGATCGACGTGCCGCTCCTGTGGGACGGCTATCCGATGGCGCGCAAGGGGCAGGCGGCGCAGGCGCTCGGCTGGACGCTCATCGCGGCGTTCTTCGGCGGGATGGTCGCGGCGATCACAATGGTGCTGCTCTCTCAACCGATCGCGAAAATCGCGCTCACGTTTTCCACGCCCGAGTATTTCGCAGTCATCCTCTTCGGGCTGGCGAGCGTGGTTTCACTCGGCGGCAGCTCGCTCGCAGCGGCGCTGGTGAGTCTTTTCGCGGGCCTGCTGATCGCGTCGGTCGGCGTGGACGATACCTATGGCGCGCACCGCTTCACGTTCGGCGTGCCTATCCTCACGGATGGCATCGATTATCTGATCGTGATGGTCGGCGCGTACGGACTGGGCGAAGTGTTCATGCGGCTCGAGCAGGGTTTCAAGTCCCCGCAGCTCGAGGCGGTCGGGAAGATCCGCACACGGCTGCCTACCCTGCGCGAGATGCTCGCTCTCAAGACGACGTTCGCGCGGGGGAGCCTGACCGGGATCCTGATCGGCACCGTGCCAGGCGCGGGTGCGACGGTCGCCTCGTTCCTTTCGTACGGCATCGAAGGGCAGTACGGCAAGCGCAAGCGGCTGATGGGAACCGGAATCCCGGAAGGCATCGTCGCCCCGCAGTGTGCTGCGACGGCTTCGGTCGGCGGGGCGATCATTCCACTCGTGACAATGGGCATTCCGGGGAGCGGCGCAACGGCAATCATACTCGGCGCCTTTCTGCTGCACGGCCTGCAGCCGGGTCCGCAGGTTTTCCAGACTTCGAGCCACATCATCTACGCGATGTTCGCTTCGGTGTTTGTCGGCATCGTGGTCATGTGCGCCATCGGCTACTTCGCGACGAAACCCATGGTAAAGGTGCTCGACCTCCCGGAGGTGATCATCTCGGCCTATGTCGTGATGTGCTGCCTGCTGGGCGCGTTCGCGGCGCGCAACAACCTGACCGACTTGTGGCTCATGGTGATCTTCGGGATCATCGGGTATCTCCTGGAGCGCTTCCGCTTCCCCATCACGCCGATGGTGCTGGGGGTCATCCTGGGCCCGCTCGCCGAAACGAACTTCATGACGACGATGATCAGTTACGGCAACGACTGGACGATTTTTTTCACCCGGCCCGTGAGTGGAATCCTCATGGTTGTCGCCCTGCTGACGCTCGTCTACCCGCTGATCCGGCACTCGCTGCATAAACGCGCGTCCGTCGCGTGATATGGCGGATGCGCTGCCGCCTCCCGAGCCGAACGGTCTGTGCGAGCGTTGCCGCAACGTGCGCATCGTAACGGCGCAGACAGGATCGCGCTTTCTTCGGTGCAAGCTTTCCGGCCTCGATCCGGCGTTTCCGAGATATCCCCGCATTCCGGTGCGCGAGTGCAAGGGGTACGTCGCGTCTGAAAATGTGGTTTGATCTTGCGCTGGTCGCGGGCGGCGCTTTTCTAGGCGCACTGGTCGTCGGCAGCGCCGGGTTCGCGTTCGCGATCATCGTTACGGGAATTTGGCTCTACGTGTTGCCGCCCGCGGAGGCCGTGCTGCTCGCTTCAATCTGCGCAACGCTGCTGCACTCATTGTCCGTATGGGCATTCCGCACTGAAATCGATTACCGTCGGCTATGGCCTTTTTTGGCCGGTGGGCTACTGGGTGTCCCGCTAGGCGTGCTGGCACTGCGCAACGTCGACGCCGCGGCATTTCGACACCTGTTCGGAGCTTTCATGATCATCTACGCCTCCTATGCCCTTAGCCGGCGGCGTCTGCCCATTGTGCGTTTCGCGCCTGGCTGTGGGCGCTTCGCCGATGCAATCGTAGGATGGGTGAGTGGCGTCATGGGCGGACTCGCTCTGCTGCATGGGGCACTACCGACGATCTGGTGTGGCCTGCGTGGCTGGGACACGCCGCAGCCGCTATGTCTACCAGCCGTACATTCTGTTTACCGGGGCTTTGGTGATGGTCGCCGTCGGGCTGAACGTCCAGGTACAGGCACCCCGCGTCGCGGCCTCGCTCGCAGTCTGCCTGCCGGCAATGATCGCAGGCACGTGGCTAGGGCGGCGCGTCTTCGACTGGATTAACAGTGCAGTTTCAGCGGCTCGTTCTGGCGCTGGTGCTCGCCTCGGGCCTGGCGCTCCTGGTCTAAACGACCGGTTCCCCTCGGGCTGCATGCTGCGCCGTGTCCAGCATATCGCGCAGACTTGGCGTGAGGAGCGCAACCGGACATGCCAGCCGCTCGTCGCATGGGCATCGCTCGTCGGTGACCGCTTCGAGGACTATGGGGAAAGTGATCAGCAGATTGGCGTCGCTCACGTCAGCGACAGTTCAAAACGCTGAACGTGTGATGTGTTGCCGTCGTTGTCGCAGGCATGCTGGCGAGTCAGCGTGAAGCCCGCGCCCTCACGCAGGTACTGGGCGCTTGCGTCGCGTGGAGCTCGGCGACGCGTCCGATAACACCGGGAACGTACCCCGTAATATTTCCGGGCCACCTCATACTCGATTTACGGCCAGGGTTTTGATAGGTATTCGACGGCAACCACCAATGCGGCGCGCACCCGAGAGGACGACGGCAGTGATTAAAAGGGCGTCGAGCCGCGCACGGTAGTGCGCCGCATATGACGCCGCTGGTGCGGGCCGTAGTTGGCGACAGCGTTATGCTGCGTCGAGCAGTTGTCCCACATGAGCAAATCGCCGACCTGCCACCGGTGGCGGTACATGAAGCGAGGCTGGGTGACATGGTCGTAGAGCTCGGCTAAAAGCCGCTCGCTCTCGGCCTTGGCCGTGCCGACGATGCCCGTGACGAAGCCTTCGTTGACGTAAAGACTTTTGCGCCCGGTGAAAGGATGTGTGCGGACCACCGGGTGCACGACTTCCGGCACCGCTTTTTTTTGGCCCTCGTCGAGCTCGGTTCGGGTGCTTCCTTTCTGCCGCATCTGGCTGTAGCGCGCATTGTAATTGTGCGTGGCTCTGAGCCCGGCGAGCCTGGCTTTCATCTCGTCGGGCAGCGCTTCGTATGCGGCGCAGGTGTTGACGAACAGGGTGTCGCCCAGGGCTACGCCATTCTCGAACGGAATCTCGACGGCATACAGGAGCGAGCAGCGCGATGGCTCCGCCGTGTAGGAAAGATCCGTGTGCCAGTATTGGCCGCCATCCTGGATGCCGATGGGCTTGCCGTTCTCGACGATGTTCGAGAGTACCAGCACCTGCGGAAAGTCGGGATCGTTGTGCTGCTTGAGCACATGGACCAGCAGATCGCCAAAACGCCGGCTGAACGCGATGTGCGCTTGCGGTGTCAGGCGTTGGTTGCGGAACGCGAGCACGCAGTGCTCGTGAAACGCGTCTTCTATGTGCCTGAACGTCGCGTCGCTCATCGGCTGCCCGAGATCGACGCCGGCGATTTCAGCGCCCAGCGGCTCGGCGAGCTGACAGACCGCGAAGTTCGCGGTTTTTTGTTTCATGGGTAATCCTCCGGTTATCGGACGATGTTTGAGCTGAATTTACGCGGGGAACCCTTGCTCGAATGCAAGTGCGGATCACATGCCGCCAGCGTATTGTCTGTTCCTGAGCCCATCGACGCACGCTATCTATTGATCTACTTTAATCCCGGTCTGCTTGACGAAATTGCCCCATTTTTGCATTTCCGATTGCACGAATGCGCGAAACTCCTCCGGCGAATTACCGCCGGGTACCGCGCCAATCTCCAGCATCCGCCTCCGAACGTCAGGGTTCTTAACCCCCTGCTGAACTATGCCCGCGAGCTTCGCGCTGACTTCGCGTGAGGTACCGGCTGGCGCCAGGAGGCCGGTCCAGCCCTCTACCTCGTAGCCCGGCAGCCCCGCTTCCGCGATCGTCGGGAGTTCCGGGGACTGCGGAAAACGGCGCGCGCTGGTGATCGCAAGCGCGCGCAGCCGGCCTGACTTCATGTAGCCCACGGCGTCGGAGTAGTTGGCGAATGTGAGCGGCGTCTCGCCAGATACGGTCGCGGCCACCGCCGGCGCGCCGCCACGGTAGGGCACGTGGACCCATGTCGGCGCCGGCCATGAATTTGAAGATCTCGCCGCCGAACTGTGTGAGCCCTCCGGCGCCAGCGAAGCTGAGCCTGCCGGGCTGCGCCTTTGCCAGCGCTATCAGCTCCTTGACGTTTTGCACAGGCAGGCTGGGATGGACCATCAGCACCAGTGGGTTGGTGTTGAGCAGCGTGATCGGCGCGAAGTCCTTGAGCCCATCGTAGCCGACTTTGAAAATGAATTGGCTCAGGTTTGAGGGGCCGCCAAGCCAATGAGCAACGTGTGGCCGTCCGGCGCGCTCTTCGCGACATATTCGGTACCGAGGCTGCCGTTTGCGCCTGGTTTGCTTTCGACCAGCACCGTCTGACCGAGCGCACTCTGAAGCATGGGCGCGGTGAACCGTGCCATGGTGTCGGCGATGCCGCCAGGGGCGAACGGCACCACCAGCCGGACGGGCTTCGTCGGCCACACCTGGGCGCCCGCGGACCCCGCGCAGATCAGCAGCGCCAACGTAGAGCACAAGACGGCATATGCACGCAGTGGGTTTGGCATTGGGTATCTCTTCACGAAATGTGACAAGTCGGGAACAGCGTTCAGACGGAATAGAAGGAAGACAACAGTTAGATTCGATCCTTCACGTATCGAGCACCGATTCGTGAAACAGCCGCTCCACCGGCAACGGCGCTTTGATCAAACGCTGGTCGGCGCAGTAGGCGATGAAACGCTCGAGGTTGGCGCGGTTCGCTTTAATGCCTGACGGCCACAGCTCGGGTGTGAGCGTATCGCGCTGCGCTTCGTACTCAGTGCGCGAGAATGCAAGCAGCGCATAGCCTGGATCGTCGTAGTACTCGCGAGTCTGGCGCTTCGCCTCTTCCCACATCGCGATCAGCGCGCGCGGGAGATCCGGCGTGCGTTCCGCCAGCTCGCGCTTGAACGCGAGCACGTGCATGATCGGGTACCACTCAAGTTTCCGGTAGTAGCGGATCGATTCGGCGCGCGGGTCGGCAAACAGCCGGCGCACTCGCGGATCACCCGTGAGAATTCGCGGCGGCGGGTGCGGATAGATCAGCGCGTCGATTTCGCCGTCAAAGAGCATATCGTCAATCGGGCGGTCTGCGCGCGCGAGCTTGATTCCGTAGTCTACCGGGATTTCTTCGTCGCGCGCGGTCACCCAATGAATCTGCTCCCAAGGCGCGCCGTATTCGCTCTTAAGATCTCCCTTCGCGAGGACCGCCATCGTAATCTGAAAAGCGCCCACACCGACCCGGCGGCCGATCAGGTCGGCCGGTTTGCCAATCCCCGCCTTGGTATTGACGAAGATGTGGTTCTGGCTGAACAGCCGGCGCGGAAAGACCGGCACCGCACTGAACGGCAACCCCCGTTCGACGCCGATGATGTACGACGCGAGCGAATGCTCCGCGACGTCGAACTCACCCTCGAGGAATCGCGCGTGGCGCGCGATACCGTGTCGGCGCGGCGGCACCATGCCCACCTCGAGCGCGCACAAGGTGATGCCATCCGGCGGCTTCACGGTGCCGAGAAAGAAAGGCAGATGCCGGTCGTACAGCTCGAGCGCGATCTTGAGTTCCACGGATCACGCGTCGATCGGTAACGGCTTCTGATTCGTTACAGCGCTCAGCCCCGAGATTGGCGTGGCCTGCGCGACATTGCGTCCTGCAATACGTCCAGTCACGAAACACTCGACGATGTTTCCGCCCGATATGTATAGATGGCCGAAGGAGCTGCCCAGTTCGCCTGCGGCGTACAACCGGGGAATCGGCTCGCCGTAGACGCTGATGATGCGCTGCTCGGCATCGTGCACCGGTCCGCCCTGGGTGTTGCTTACCGTTGCCCACACCGGTGCGCCATAAAATGGAGGCGTAGCAATCGGCATCATGGAGCCGCGCGGGCGGCCAAAGTCCTCGTCACGACCTCGCGCACACAGCTCGTTCCAGTGCTTGACGCTCCGTTCCAGCGCGCGCGCCTCGATGCCGAGCGCAGCCGCAAGCTCGGGAAGCGAGTTCGCGCGCTTCAGGATGCCGAGCTCGACCTCTTTGAGGTTGTCTGCGCTCCATTCATAGCGCAGGCCTTCATCGTTAGAGGTAGCCTTGCCGAGTGGATAGAGCTTTCTCCCGACCTCATCGCACACCATGACGCTTGGGTTGCGCGGATAGCGTTGCTTCACGGGATCGTAATACTGCATCGGTCGCGCCGCTGTGTCCTGCGTATAGGGCTGGTACTCCGACATGAAGCGCCGGCCATCCTGATCGAGCAGGATCCACGGCATTTTCAGCGTAACGCTGTCCTCATCGCCTGGGAACCAATCGGAAAAGCGCTTCAACCTGATGGCATAGGGGTAGGCCGGGTCACTATGGCGAAAGCCGTACGCCCCGTGGATATGCCACATGTGCCATAACTCGGCGCCGAGATCTTGCGCCATGCGGATACCGTCGCCGGTATTGCCGCCCGCCGTTGCGTTCAGTATGGGCTTGCCTTCCATGAACTGCTCCCGCATCGCGACATTGCCCTCGAATCCGCCGCTGGCAAGGACCACACCGCGGCGCGCGAGAATGTTGTAAGTGCCTCCGTTATGCGATACCCGCACGCCGCGCACTTCGCGTGTGCCGGGCTCGGCAATCAGGCGCTGAGCAGCGTGACTCAGGCGGATCTCAACGCCCTGCCTTGCGAGATTGTCCTCCAGGATCTTGAACAGCTTGGGCCCCCCGGGTGCGCCGTTGGCCCACGGATAGTGTTTGCGCGCGTCGAACCCCGGCACGTCGTTGACCGTTGTGTGATAGAAGGTTCCCGTACCGGGGAGCGGGTAGTTACCGCCGATGCGGCGAAGAGGCCGTTTTTCATGATCGTAGGCGCCGGTTTTCAGGTCGGCCAGGACGGCCTCGTTTTCCTCGATCGAGGTCTTGATGATCGCGCCGTTGATCTTCCCGAGTTCGCGGACGTAAACCTCAATTTCGCTCATGCCCCGAGCGAGGGCGCGCACCACGTCATCCGGCGTGCGCCCGTCGTTAGTGGCTTTCACAACAAGCCCTTTTTCGATTTGGCCAGTTTGATCAGCTCCTGGACGCTCCCGGCCGGCACGTTGGTGTGGACCGCAAGCACGTAAGGACCGGATGCGACGTTGGCCACCGGCGCCAGGTCGCGCAGCGGATCGTACGGCAGCTTCGCATACAGGCTGGGCGCAACGGCGAGGTTGCTCGAACCGCCCATCACGATCGTATAGCCATCGGGAGCCGCCTTGGTGGCCGCGGCAACGCCGATCGTGCCGCCCGCGCCGGAGCGGTTCTCTACAACAACCGACTGCGACCATTGTTCGGAGAGCTTCTGGGCGACGATGCGCGCGATGGCGTCGGTAGGACCGCCGGGTGGGAAGGGAACGATCATGTTGATCGGCCGAGCCGGGTAGTCGGAGCGGGTCACCTGTGCCGTGGCGCGAGAGGCGCCGCCGAGGACAAGCAGGGATACCAATATTCCCGAAACTAAAGCAGCGTGTCGTTTACGCATGGGTAACAATTGCCCGGCTGAGTAAGCCGGGGCCATGGACGGGGACCGGCCAGCGCCGCGCTCGCGAAGCGGCGCAGGGCGTTCGAGCCCCTGGAGTACGGCGACCTGTAGCGGACGATCAGCCCACGACGAGCGCCGCGTGCTCGCTTCGACCCTCCGTCATCCCCCGGGCCTTCATCCACTCATAGGCCCGGCTGAACAAGGCCGGATCGTAGTAATCGACGTGCTTGTAGCGCACGAACACGCGCAGCAGCTCGTGCGGCTTCAAAGCGCCCTTGGCGTGCGCAGCCACGTGGTGTGCGTACTTGTAGAAATCGGCATTGATGAGGTCGACGGCCTCGTTCTCGGCGTCGTAATAGGCCTTGCGCTGTTCCGGCGTGAGCTCCGGCGCCACCACCTCGCCGCCCCGGTAAAACGCTGACGCGATGATATGGGCGCCTTCCTTGAGGCCGAGACTGATGAACGGCTCCATCACGGTCACCACACGGTGAGTGCCGTTCTTGAGTCCCTCCCAGCGCCTCGGCGGTAGGCCCCCCTTCTCGATCCTTACATGCTCGCGACCGACGGCGCTCTCGAGCATCTGCAGCGTCGTGTAATGCGAGCCGGTGAGCTCCTGGACCACGACGGGGATGTCGGCCAGGTCGCGCGCGGTCTGCAGCTTCTCGTCGAAGGTGAGGATCGCCTGTGCCGCTACCGCGGCGCGCAAGGCCGCAATGTTGCCCCCGCGCTTTCCCTGCTCCAGCCGGTCGATGCTTGCCCATTCGCAGACGTTGTAGCTGTCGGCGGAGCCGCACTCGTAGAGCTGCTCCTTCAGCCGCGACAGGATCGGTTTGTCCGCGCTGTCCTGCTCGCGATCCGCATAAGTCGCCGAGAAGCTGACATCGAGCCCCGCCTTGTCGAACAGGCCTTCCTCGATGCCGACGCTCACCGGCAGGTCGAATACAGGGTTGTTGGGAGCGACCTTCACCACCGGTCGGGTCGTGGATGTCATGGCTGTATCCTCATGTGATATTCCGCCGCCGCGGCGACGGATTGCGCACTAGCATACTTTGCCGGGGATATTTACCGCAACCGCACTGCGTTGTGTTCGCGGCCCGCCTGCATCGCGACCGCACGGCGCTCACAGCGGCAATACCAAGAGCACATCGATTCTGCGCGAATCCAGGATGACGCGGCGCTCCAGGAATCTGGGCTGTTCGTCCCGCAGATCGATGCGGTCAAGGTACTTTCCCGTGGCGAAAAGCTCCGCTTTGCCGTCCTCCATGGTTCGAAAGACGCTGAAATTCGAGCGCACGGCGACGACACCGAGCCTTTCCTGCCGTACGCTCGGCCGTCCCAGGATGTGGCAATAGGTGTGACCTTCGAAGATATTGGCCGTCTTAAGCGCCTTCACCCGGTCCGTAATCATGCCCCGCCCTTCACAGTAAAGGACGCCAATCGGATATCCGGCTTCGCAATTCTCTCGCGTGGTGATTTGATAGATGGCATCCTCGGCGAAGAAACCGGGCCACTCGTCGATCGTGCCATCGTCGAGCACGTGTGCGTAACAGGTGAGAAAGTCCTCGATGCGCAAGTGAATTTCGGGATCGATAACGGTCGTAGCCTCGGCCTTCAGTGGCGTTGCGCTCATCTCGTAGACTCGGTTTCGAAACCCATGATATTGCGGTAGCCGTGCCAGAAGCCGCGGACTGCCGCTTCGGTCGCTCTCGACGACTCGTTCGATACGGCCTCCCGGCCGCCCATCTCGACGAACGCAGCGCGTTGCGGACTCGTTCGAGTCCCTCTTTGAACGAACTCGTTGATGCATCCGTCCTCGAGCGAGACAAGGCCCGCAGCGCCGGTCAGATTGCCCTGCATGATGCGCATCCTGGTCTGCTCTGCGTCGTCTCTTTCATAGCCGAGGAAGACCCAGAACAACTCGGTCTTGTCGACGCCGCGCGGAACGAAAAACCGCACAGCCAGCGAGTTCAGCGTGAACTGGACGACGAGCGTCGGGAACACGGATTGAATGCTGTGCGTAATGCCATCGTCGAACTCATCCCAGGCTGCGAGAAGCGCCGGCCCGGCGAGCTTGGACTCGTACTGGGCCGAGTGCACCTTCGCTTCGTTGTACTCCTGCGCCGGCTTCAGCGTGGCGCGCTTGGTGTAGCTGATATGGTGCCATTTCTTGTCCGAGAGGATGATACCTCCGTCCATATCGAGCCGGTTCACCTTGAACGTCGTATAAAACGTGTGGAGTAAGGTGGCGTGGTAGGAATCCCGCACGTTCTCGGCGTACAACTTCCAGTTGTTGTGAATGATTTGGCTATGGACACCCAACGTCTTCAGGGGGCGGCCCAGATTGCGCGATAGAAATTGCGTCATCCTGTCGCCGAGAAACGATCGCAATGGTTCTGTTTCAGAGGAGAACGTCCCGAAGATGAGACCCGAGAAGATCTCGAGGCGCAGCGGCTCCAGCCGATGTTTCGAAATATCGAAATCGTCAGGCATACCGCCTTTCCCTTGTATGCCTTTCCGGAAGGCGACATTCTTCAGTTTGCCGTCGAGGCCGTAGTTCCATGCGTGATAAACGCACCTCAGGGACTCGACGTTGGCGCTCTTCTTAAGGCACACCAGCGCGCCCTTGTGCGCGCAGCGGTTGATCATTGCATGGATTTTGCCATCATGGTCTCGCGTGACGATGATGGGTGTATCGCCGAGCCAGGTCGTGCGAACGTCTCCGTGCTTCGGAATATCGATTTCGAGGCAGAGGAAATGCCATACTGGACCGCGAAAAATCCGCTCCTGCTCGAGCGCATAGATGTCCGGGTCGGAAAATACGCGATACGGAACGCGCGCCACGCCTTCGGCGGGCCAGGTAAGCGGTTCGGTGAGGGGTTCGCTGACGGATATGGACATGTGTGTTCCTCAGTATCGGCGATTTCAAGTCACGAGGCGCGCGCGCAATCAGTATGGAGCTCCGCTCGGCGCGAAAGCCAGGGACTCGGGCGATATCTCGGATCGCCGGTTCGGATGTGCGCCGCATTCAATATCGAGAGTATCCGCTGCGCCCCGATATCGTCGGCAAAACCAAACGGGCCCTTCGGATAGCCAAGTCCGAATCGGGCGGCTTTATCGATGTCTTCGACAGACGCAAAACCCGATTGCGCGATCCAGCAGCCGATATTCACGATCATGGCGACGATTCGTTGTGCAATGAAGCCGGGGCTGTCCTGGATGATCGTCGTGGGCACGCCATCGCTCGATAACAAGCCCCGTGCCTCAAGGATGGTTTCCTGGCTGGTCACCGGCGTCACCATCAGGGTGCGGCGTTTGCCAAGGCCAAAAAGCGCATCGATCGCCACGGTGCGCCGCGCATCGAGCTTCTGCGCGAGCGCCGCCATGGTGGCATCTTGCCCGATCGGTGTCACCAGGCACAGCGCTCCGGTGCTGGGCTGTGCGCCGGTCTCGACCTTCGCTCCGAGGGAGCGCAGGAGCTCAGTCAAAACCCGAGCGCACGTCGGCTCCGCGGAGCTTACCCAAACCGATTGGGGCCGGTTCGCGGGGACGGCGCTCTCGGCTTTGACGTTGACGAGCTTCCCACTCTGATACTCGAAAAAACCTCTGCCGGATTTGCGTCCGAGCAAACCCGCCGTGACGCGTTGCCTCATCATCGCGGACGGGCGAAAGTAGGGCTCCTGGTAGAAGCCTTCATAAACCGATTCCATTGCGCGCTGCACGATATCGGCGCCGTTGTTGTCGATGAGCTGAAACGGGCCCATGGGGAATCCGACCGCATCGCGCATGATGCTGTCGACGTCCGCGAACGCGGCGACGCCGTCCTCGACGATGCGGGCAGCTTCGAGCGTGAACCCGCGGCCGATGTTGCCCGCGAGAAATCCCGGGAAATCCGTGCATCGCACCGGCTCGCGTGTCATGCGTCTGGCCAGAATCGTCAGCGCGTCGCCGGCCGCCGGATCCGTGAGCGCTCCGCCGATGATTTCTACGAGCTTCATCAACGGAACGGGATTGAAAAAATGCGTTCCCGCAATCCGTTGAGGGCGCTTGCACTTCGCGGCGATGCTGGTAATCGGGAGCGCGGACGTGTTCGACGCGAGTATGCAATCGTCGGCGACGATGGTTTCCAGCCTGCAGAAGAGTTCCTGTTTTACCGCGAGGTCTTCAGCCACGGCCTCTATGACGACGTGGCAGGCCGAAAGCTCCTGCAGGTTTTCGACCGCACGCACGCGGCCGAGCGCGTCGTTTGCTTGCGAAGCCGAGATCGTCCCTTTCTCGGCCGCGCGATTGAGCATTTTGGCGATGAACTGGCGGGCTTCTGCGATCGCCTCGGTTCTCGCGTCGGTCAGCAGCACCTGGATACCGCCGGCTGCCGCGACCTGCGTAATGCCTCGTCCCATCGTTCCGGCACCTACGACACCCAGCACAAGGTCTTTCCGCGACGCGTCGATCATTATCTTCCCCGGTAAAGCACGTTGGTTTCCCGTCATACGCCGAGTATTGCCGTGGCGTGCCCGGACAGAACGCCGCCAATGCCGTGCACCAGAGCGCGGCGAGCGTCGGACACCTGGCGCGCGCCTGCTTCTTTTCGCAGTTGTTGCACCGCCTCGATGATGAGATAGATGCCGAACATGCCGGGATGGCAGTAGCGGAGTCCCCCGCCGGACGTATTCACGGGCCGTTTGCTGCCGGGGCCGATACCGCGGTCGATGAGCGCTCCCCCTTCGCCTTTTTTGCAGAAGCCGAGATCTTCCAATCCGAGAATCACGTTGATCGTGAATGCGTCGTAGATCTGGACGACGTCGATGTCCTTGGGCCCCATGCCTGCCATTTCGTACGCGTCGCGTCCAGAGGCGACCGCCGCAGTCGTGGTGTAGCTTCGCATCGCGGCGCCGTAGCGGTGGCTGTGACTCTCGCCTGCGCCCAGGACGGACACGGGCTTCTTCCTGAGCATCTTCGCGCGATCCTTCGTCGTCACGACGACCGCACCGCCGCCGTCGGTGATCAGACAGCAATCGAGCTTGCGCAGCGGATCGCTGACCAGCGGCGATTTAAGGACGTCTTCGATGGTGACCGGCTCCGGCTTGAGCGCCGAAGGATTGAGCGCGGCCCATTGGCTTGCCGTAACCGTGACCTTCGCAAGCTGTTCGCGCGTGGTGCCGAACTCGTGCATGTGCCGCTGCGCGGCCAGCCCATAGGCTGAAATCGGATGCTGGAACCCGTACGGAATCTCGTACGGAAGATTGTCGGCGCCCGTTACGAGCTTGCCGCCGTCGGTGCGTTGCGTGCTGCCGTATGCGATCACCGCCACTTCGCAGCGTCCCGTAGCGATCGCGCCGAGCGCATGCCCGAGGTGAGAGACAAAAGAGCAGCCGCCGAGGTTCGTCGAGTCGGTATAGCGAGGTTGGATTCCGAGCTGCTCCGCCAGCGTGACAGACGACATCCAGAAATAGGGTGTCACTGCGAACACACCGTCTACGTCGCGGATGGAGAGACCGGCGTCGTCGAGCGCGCGGCGGGTTGCCAGGGCCATGATTTCTGCGACCGAGTAGGACGTGGCCCAGCCCACTTCTGCTGCCGAAACTCCGACGATCGCCGCCTCTCCCGAAAGTGTCGATGGCACGGTCACTTTCCTTCTCGCGCGAGCTTGAATAACGGAACGCTCACATCATCCGCCAGTTTCTCGAAAACCACCGTGACCGGCGCATCGATCGCAACGGTACCGACGTCGCAGTCAATGATATTGGTCATCAGAAAAGGACCTTCGTCCAACGCGACCATGGCAAGAACGTAAGGGACTCTGGTCTTGAAATACTTCTGGCCGCTTTGCCGCACGACGGTGAAGGTGTGAATCACGCCCTTGCCGCTGCAGGCGATCCATTCGAGCTTGTCGGACCCGCAGTGCGGACAATAGAGGCGCG
Source organism: Betaproteobacteria bacterium (assembly GCA_009377585.1). NCBI lineage: Bacteria > Pseudomonadati > Pseudomonadota > Betaproteobacteria > Betaproteobacteria bacterium. Next base: position 6,878 of record WHTS01000034.1, on the reverse strand, counting down.
GATACCAGTGCGCTTTGCCGCAAGCCTGACATTGCGGGAGCAAAAGCTTGCCGTCGCGTCCGGAAGCCCAGTACTGCTTGCCGGCGCCCCGCATGTCCGGGCGAGGTCTCGTTGCTGCTTCTTCCATTGCCGCTTCCTTTTTGCGAATTTGTCGGAGCATGCCGTCCGCAATGAGCGCAGGGTTTTGTTGATGGCGCCCTGCGGGTAATGCCAGAGGACGATGCGGAGAAGGCCGGATTGCTTTAGTGATTCTACTCATTATAATGGCCCAGGACGCGCAGCCGGTCAATCGCGCGGATACGAAGGCATTGCAAAAACGCGCAAAAACGACGCTTCACTTTCCAACAATGAGCCGAACAGAGACGATCGACCCCTCGATATTTTCTTCCGACCGCCCGCTTTATCAGGCGGTGCGCGATCAGATCATCAAGGGGTTGGTGTCGGGCGAATGGAAAGCGCAGGAGGCGCTCCCCAGCGAAGCGCGTCTCGCCGAGCGCTTCGGCGTGAGCATTCCCACAGTGAGGGCCGCGATAGCGGAGCTCGCCGCGGCCAAGGTTCTGATGCGCAAGCAGGGGAAGGGAACCTACGTCTCGTCGCACAATCACCACAATGTCTACCAGTTCTTCCACATGGTGCCGGACTTCGGACCGAAGGCACTGCCCCGATTTGCGCTGCTGTCGTTCGCGAAGTCGACGGCGCCGGCGGATATCGCGCAAGCTCTTCAACTTGCGCCGACGAAAAGCATGGCGCGCGTGTTCGAGTTTTCGATCGTTCTGGGAATCAACGATATTCCGGTGATGCTTTCCGAGATCACCGTGTCGGGAACGCATTTCCCCGGTTTGTCGGAAAAAATAATCCGGCAGGGAGGGGATACCGTGTATGGAATCTATCAGGCGAAATTCGGCGTCACGGTCACGAGAACGGTCGATCAGTTGCGGGCGGTTCTTGCGAAGCCGTTTGTAGTGCGGCAACTCGAATTGAAGCGAGATGAGCCTGTCCTCGAAATCCGGAGGGTGGGATACACGTTCAATGACGTGCCGGTGGAAGTGCGGGTGAGCTATGCAAGAACGGACCGATATTACTTCTTGCTTCGGCAAGGTCATGCGGGCTGAACATCCGGAGCCGCCTGTGGAAGTCGTTTCGAAAGCTCCTGTTGCTCATGCGCACGGTGCGCCGGTCGATCTGCGCAAGCTGCTGGAGCCTTCTTCCATTGTGGTGGTCGGCGCGTCGGAAGACACGAAAAAAGTCGGCGGCGAAATCGTCTCTAATTTGAGGCTCGGGGGTTTTTCGGGGCAGGTGTTTCCGGTCAACCCCACGTCGAGAGAAATCTGCAATTACCCGAGCTTCGCCAGCGTGACCGATATCCCTGAGCCGCCCGAGCTTGCGGTGATCGCCGTGAACGCGGCCCAGGTGCCCGGCGTGGTGCGGCAATGCGGAAAGGCGGGTGTTCCTCTGGCGGTCGTCTTGAGCTCCGGCTTCAGCGAGACCGGCAAGGCCGGGGCGCGACTGCAGGACGAATTGGATAAAGCGATTGCAGAAAGCGGTGTGCGTGTCGTCGGGCCCAACTGCATAGGCCTGATGAACGTCGACCGACGCATGTTCTGCGGATTCGGCCCGGGGTTTCGAAACTACGGACTCTCGAGCGGCCCTGTAGCAATGGTTACGCAGAGCGGCGGCTTCGGATTTAGCGCGGCGGGTCTGTGCAATCACCAGGATCTGCGATTTTCCAAGATCATCTCGACGGGAAACGAGTGCGATATCTCTACAGCGGATCTCATCGATCACATCCTCGATGACGAGCAAACTAAAGTAATCGTCGCGTACATAGAGGGCGTCAGGGACGGCCGGCGGCTCCTCGAAGTCGGAGAGAAAGCGCTCCAACTCGGGAAGCCCATACTGTGCTGGAAGGTCGGCAACTCGGGCGCCGCGCGGGCCGCAGTCGCGTCTCACACGGCGAATCTCAGCGCGCCTTACGAGCTCTTCAAGACGGCGTTTGCCCGCTCCGGATTCATCGAGATCCGCGAGATCGAGGATCTCGTGGATATTGCGCGCGGTTTCCTCGGGGGGAAGATCCCGAAAGGGCGCCGGGTTGCAGTGGTGACCACCTCGGGCGGCTCCGGCGTGTTGATGGCAGACCGCTGTGACGAAGGGAAGCTCACATTGCCGGCTCCGAGTCCATCGCTGCTCGGGCAGATCGGCGCAGTCCTTCCGCCTCACTCCGCGGTATCGAACCCCATCGATCTGACGGCACAGGTAGGTGACGACGCTGCGCGCTTCAATCGAGTGGTGAAGGCTTTCGTGGACGATCCAGGCTACGACCAGATATTGGTCAGGTACGGTGCCGTGCAAGGCGTAAATGCACCGGCCTGGGCAGAAGAGCTCGCGTCGATAGCGAAGAATTCGGAAAAGCCGGTTCTGGTTGCCTGGAGCCGCGTGCCGGACCGCTCTTCCCGGGCACTGATGACGCTCGAGGAGAACAGGATTCCCTGGTTTGTCACACCGGGAAGAACGGTGGCGGCAGCCGCGGTGCTGAGCGAGTTTTTTTCCCGCAGTGAGAGCCTGTCCCGCTCTCGCGTCGACGAGAGCGACGCCTTTTTAAAAATTCATCTCGAGCTGCCCGCGGCGGCAGGCTCTCTCGGAGAACATGCGTCCAAGCGAATCGTAGCGGCATACGGCATCCCAGTCGTCAACGAGAAATTACTGAGCCTGGATGAGATCGCGCGGTTGGAAAAAGGCCCTTTCGGGTTTCCCGTAGTCATCAAAGTCGAGTCGCCGGACATTCCGCACAAGACCGAGGCGGGCGCCGTCATGACCGGCATCCGGACGTTGCGCGAGCTCAAAGAGGGCGCCAGGAAAATCGTTTCAGCCGCGCAGGAGTACCGCAGCGATGCTGCCATCGCAGGCGTGTCGATCCAGGAAACGTGCTCGGGAACCGAGTTGATCCTGGGCGCTTTCGTCGACGAGTGTTTCGGGCCGGTGGTCGTGCTGGGGTTGGGAGGCATCTATGCGGAGGTCTTGAACGATGTGACGCGGCGATTCGCGCCAATCTCCCGAGCGTCGGCGCGGGAAATGATTCTCGAGCTCAAGGCAGCCCCGCTGTTCACAGGGTATCGACGGCTGCCCGCTCTCGATATCGACGCGCTGGCGGACGCTATATCGCGAATCAGCTATCTGATCGCCCATCATGGAAATCGAATCGGGGAAATCGACATCAATCCGCTTTTTGCAGGCCCGGTGGGAAGCGGCGTCAGAGCGGCTGACGCGCTGGTGGTCTTGAACGCAGCCCAGTGAGCCGGACGCGAGCCGGATCAATTTACGCAGGGACAATCAGCCATGCTTTTCACCAGTACGGATTTCTCGGCGCTGGACCTTCCGGAGCATCTGTCTCAGGTAAGACATGAGGTTCGCGAGTTCCTGCACGAGGAGCGCCGGCAAGGAAGCTTTCGCGTCCACTTGGGCCACGGCGAGTTCGATGCGGAATTCAGTAGAAAAGTAGGGTCCCGGGGCTGGATCGGCGTGACCTGGCCCAAAAAATACGGCGGCCGCGAGGCTTCTTATCTCGAGCGCTTCGTCATCACCGAGGAGTTACTGGCCGCAGCAGCTCCGATATCGGCACATTGGATCGCGGATCGGCAAACGGGACCGAGCTTTCTACGCTTTGGCACCGAAGCGCAGCGCCAGAAGTATCTGCCCGCTATTGCAAAAGGAGAGTGCTATTTTGCAATCGGCATGAGCGAGCCCAATTCCGGTTCGGATCTCGCTTCGGTGAGAACGCGCGCCGACAAAGTATCCGGCGGCTGGAAGCTCAGCGGGCAGAAGGTGTGGAGCAGTTGGGCCCACAAGGCGCATGCGATGTTCGTCTTGTGCCGCACATCGCCGCTCGCGGAAAATAAACACGAAGGATTGAGTCAGCTCATCGTCGATTTGCCCTCGCCTGGCGTCACGATCCGCCCCATTAATTTTCTCAACAACGAGCACCATTTCAACGAAGTGTTTTTCGACGAGGCCTTCGTGCCCGACGAAATGGTGCTGGGTGAAATTGGCCAGGGTTGGCGCCAGGTCACATCGGAACTCGCGCTGGAAAGAAGCGGTCCGGAAAGATACATGAACACGCTGCCGCTGTTCTTCGCGTTGATCGACCGGCTGAAAACATCGCCGGACCGCATGGCGAGAGTGACGGTCGGTACCCTCCTTGCGCGATTTGCGAGTGTCAGAGTCATGTCCCTCGCTATCGCAAGCGAGTTCTCCAGGGAAACGTCCCCCAATCTTGCGACCGAGGCCGCGCTGGTCAAGGACATCGGCACGCATTTCGAGCGCGAAGTGACCGAGGCCGTGAAGATGCTGCTCGATGTGACGCCCGGGGTTGATGCGGATGACGAGCTCGAGCGGCTCGTCGGGGAAGCCACGATCTTTGCACCCATCTCGACGATCCGGGGGGGCACGACTCAGATTCTTCGCGGCATCGTGGCCAAGCGGCTCGAGGGGGGCGTATGAGCGACAGCACGCTGCTGCAGGACGCGGTGAGTCGCGTCTTTCTGGATTTTTACCGCAACGATCGTCTGAACAAGGCCCGGCAGGAAGGATGGTGCACGGAGCTGTGGAAGGCCCTCGAACAGACCGGAATGACGCTCGTTTCCGTCCCCGAGTCGCTTGGGGGCTCCGGAGGCAGCGTCGTGGAAGCCGCCGAGATTCTTCGGCTTTCAGGAAAATATTGTGCTGCCGTTCCGCTCGCCGAAACAGCACTGCTCGCAGGATGGGCTCTTGCCGCGCAAGGGATAGCGTTACCGCAGGGTCCGCTTGCTTTTGGGATTGTCCAGGGGCGCGATCAGCTTAGAGTCGACCGAAACGACGGCGCATGGGAGATTTCAGGGTACGTGGACCCGGTTCCGTACGCTCGCCATGCCTCGGCAGTCGTACTGGTCGCGAGAATCGGCGCGGGCTCGAAAGTGATCTGTGCTCCCGCGTCGACTTATCGCGTGCACCCTCACGCCAACCTCGCGGGCGAGGCGAGAGACCGCATCGTCTTTGACGAAGACGCACTGGACGACTGGCGCGTAAGCGACGCCGAGTCATCTGTAACGGTCGAGCAGGCATTGCAGCGCGGTGCATTGGCTCGAGCGGTCCAGATGTCCGGCGCCCTGGAGCGGATACTCGAGATGACGACGGAGTATGCCAGGCACAGGGCTCAATTCGGCAGACCGATCATCAAGTTTCAGGCGGTACAGCAGGAACTGGCCAGGCTGGCTGGAGAAGCTGCCATAGCCAAGGCGAGCGCGATGGCGGCTGCAGCGTCTGTTCAGGCGAATGATCGCGCCGAAATGGCGGTCGCTTTCGCAAAAATCAGAGCCGGTGAAGCGGCACAGGCGGGGGCGTCGATCGCGCATCAACTGCATGGAGCGATCGGGGTGACAGATGAATACCTTTTGCACCACAGCACGCTTCGACTATGGGCATGGCGGTCGGAATATGGCAGCGAAGCCGTCTGGGCAGACAAGCTCGGACGCCATGCGCTGGACCGCGGCTCCGCAAAACTGTGGGCCGAGATAACCGGATCTGTCCGCGATCCAAGGTAGCTCCTTTTCTGTTGATGAAGAAATTCAGGAAGGTTTTCACACAACGTGGGTAGCAGTTTCGAATAAATCGAAAGACGCGGACTCGCATTCAAGGAGGAGGAAGTCATGTTTCGACTCGATCGTGCATCGCGAGCTTTGTCAGCCCTGCTTTTCAGCACGGCGATTGTGCCGCTTGTTGCCACAGGGGCGGAGTGGAAGCCTGAATCAAATGTCGAGATCGTGATCCCATCCGGTCCTGGAAGCGGGCTGGATAAGACAGGAAGGACGCTTCAGAGGTTCATCCAGGATCACAAACTTGTGGCAGCCACGAATGCTGTCGTGAACAAACCGGGCGGCGGCGGAACCCTTGCCTACCTTTACATAAACCAGCACGCCAATGATGCGCACTATCTATCCATCACCTCGCCGGGCGTGGTTACCAACAAAATCGTAGGCGCCAGCACCATCGATTTCAGGGACCTTACGCCGATTGCCCCGCGCAGCTTTTCGAGGAAAACATCGCGTTCATGGTTCTGCCCGAATCGAAGATAAAAGACGCAAAGGCGCTGATAGATCAGCTCAAGAAGGATCCATCCTCCATCTCGTTCGGCATAGCAACGGCGCTCGGAGGTGCGAATCACATCGCGACCGTTTCGGCGCTCAAGACAGCGGGAGTCGACATCAAGCGCGTGCGAAACGTTGTATATAAATCCGGAGGAGAAGTGACTGTCGCGCTATTGGGCGGGCATGTTGACGTTGTTCCCATTGCGGCTCCGATTGCAGTGCCTCAACTGCAAGCCGGCAAGGTCCGGGTAATCGCCGTGTCCTCGACAAACAGGCTCAGCGGCGCGCTGGCAAACATCCCGACCTGGCGAGAGCAGGGGATCGACGCTACTTACTCTACATGGCGCGGCGCAGTCGGGCCGAAGGGTTTGACGAAACAGCAAATCAGTTATTGGGATGAGGTTTTTTCAAAACTTGCGTCTCTGGAAAGTTGGAAGAAAGAGCTGGATAGAAACCTTTGGGTAGCAAACTATCTCGACAGCCAACAAAGCAAGGATTTCCTTGAACGGCAGCGCAAAGAGCATCACGCAATTCTCAGTGATCTGGGCATGGCAAAGTGAATGCCTGGTTTGGAAAGCGCTCGGGAAATACTTGGCGATTCAGCGGACGATAAATCGTCATATAACAGCTCAAGGAGGAGTTCCATGTTCAAGCTCAAATATTGTTTCCTGTTCGTATGCGCCGGTGTCGGCTTTGGGGTTCTGCAGCAACAAAGTAGCGCCCTTGCTCAGAGCTCCTATCCCTCCAAGCCGGTTCGCTTCA
>WHTS01000033.1:33864-54411 GCA_009377585.1 Betaproteobacteria bacterium | reverse complement strand
ACCGAGTCGATGCGCATCGTGTGCGAAACGCTCGACTGGGCGCTGGGCCAGATGTGGATCGTGGATGCCGACCAGAGCTCGATCAGCTTTCGCTCATCGTGGTCGCGGCAAGACTGTTCCGAGTTCGTAGCGGCCAGCAAGGCGATGATATTCGGCAAGGGGCAGGGCTTGCCTGGGCGGACGTGGCTCGCGGCGGCGCCCAAGTGGATCGAGGACGCACCGGAGGATCCGGCAAGGCCGCGCGCCCGCTGGGCCGCGCAGTGCGGTCTGCACGGCGCGTTGTGCTTCCCGCTCACCGCCGGGGGGCGCGTGCTCGGCGTGCTCGAGTTCTTCGCAACCGAGTGGCGGCGCCCACAGGACGAGCTGTTGCAGGCGGTGGTCGCGCTCGGCAGCCAGCTCGGCGAGTATGTCGTACGCAACCGCGCCGAACGCTTGCTGCGCGAGTCCGAAGAGCGCTTTCGCCTGCTCATCGCGGGTGTCAAGGAGTACGCCATCGTCATGCTCGATCCGCAGGGCCGCGTGGCCACCTGGAACAGCGGCGCGGCCCGCATCGACGGCTACGCCGCCGAGGAGATCGTCGGCCAGCACTTCGCGCGCTTCCACACCGCCGAGGACCGCCTGCAGAAGCGGCCCGAGCGGCTGCTCGCGCAGGCCATCGAGCTCGCCACCGTGGAGGTTGAGGGCTGGCGCGTGCGCAAGGACGGATCGCGCTTCTGGGCGAACGTGGTCATCACGGTTCTGTACGGGCCGGACGGCGCCTTGCGCGGGTTCGCCAAGGTCACGCGCGACATGACCGAGCGCAAGCAGGTCGAGGCGCTGGAGGAGGCGGGGCGGCAGACGCGCCAGTTCCTGGCCATGCTCGGTCACGAGTTGCGCAACCCGCTCGCGCCGCTTCGCAACGCGGTGGGCGTGATGCGCATGCGCGAGATCGCGGACCCGCAGCTCGAGTACTGCCGGGACCTGATCGAGCGACAGGTCACGCAGCTCGCGCGCCTGGTGGACGATCTGCTCGATGCGAGCCGGATCACCACCGGCATGATCGGTCTGCAGCCCGAGCGGCTGGATCTCGCGCGCGTCGTCGCGCTCGGCGTCGAGGCGAGCCGGCCGAACATCGAGGGCCGCAACCATGCCCTCACGATCGAGATGAGCCGCGAGCCGATCGAGGTTTCCGGCGACCAGACACGGCTCGTGCAGGTGGTGCAGAACCTGCTCAACAACGCCGCCAAGTTCACCTCGCGAGGCGGCAACATCTCGCTCGAGATGAGCCGGGAGGCTGGGATGGCGATGATCGAGGTGCGCGACGACGGCATCGGCATCGCGCCGCAGATGCTGCCGCGCATCTTCGAGCTCTTCATGCAGGCCGACGCCGGGCTCGCGCGCACCGAAGGCGGGCTCGGCGTCGGCCTCACGCTCGCACGGCGCATCGTGGAGATGCATGGCGGCAGCATTCAAGCCAGGAGCGACGGCGTGGGCCGCGGCGCCGCCTTCGTGGTGCACTTGCCCGCGCTGGAACAAGCGCCGGGTGCGCCGGAAGCGCCGGGCGAGGCGCACGACGAACCGGCGCCTGGCGGCGGACGCAGCGTGCTGGTGGTCGACGACAACCGGGATGCGGCCGACAGCGTTGCCGCGCTGCTGCAACTGCGCGGCCACCGCGTGTGGGTGGCATACGACGGGCCGTCGGGGCTTGCCATCGCTTCCGAGCGCGCGCCCGAAGTCGTGCTGCTGGACATCGGGCTGCCCGGCATGGACGGCTACGAGGTGGCCACTCGCCTGCGCGAGATGGAGCAGACGCGCTCGAGCACCGTCGTGGCATTGACCGGCTACGGGCAGGAAGAGGACCGGCAGCGCCGCGAGCAAACACGCTTCGACGCGCATCTGGTGAAGCCGGTCGACTACGAGATCTTGTACCGGCTGATCGAGCGCGCGCGGGACGGTCCCGGAAACGCCCCCGGGTCTAGCCCCGGGTCTAGCCCGAGCTTGGGCTAGACCCGATGCGCAGCTTGGGTTAGCGCGGGGCCGGGTGAGCGCGCCGCTTGTCGACCAGAATCGCGCTGTCGAGCGCGGGCTCGGCACCCTGCTCGAGCATCACGCGGCGCGCCTGTTCGCGCAGATTCACGGCCGCTTCCCATCCACTGCCCTGCGGCGCAATCGCCTCCCCGATCGCAATGCGAACCCTCCCGCGCGCGGGAAGCCAGCTGCCGTCGCGCAGAATTTCGCGCGCCCCGCTGATGGTGACCGGGACGACGGGAACGCCGGCGTCGGCGGCGATGACGAACGCGCCCATGAGGAAGGGCCGCAAACCGGATTGGCGCGTGAAGGTGCCCTCGGGAAAGATGGCGAGGCGCTCGCCGCCGCGCGCGTGCTCGGTGAAGCGGCGTACGTCTTCGACGCCGCGCGCGGCATCGAAGCGCTCCACGTAACGCGAACCGATCGCGCTCAGGAACAAGCGCGAGATCGCATGCGAAAGGAACTCGTTCTTGGCGATGAAGGCGTGCTGGCGCGGTAGCGCGCCTACCAGCAGGATGCCGTCGAGATAACTGCCGTGGTTGGCGAGCAGCACATACGGCATGGCGCTCGGCAGGCGCTCGAGGCCCGAGACCTCGACCGGAATGCCGGCCAGACGGAAGAACAGCCGCGCGAACCGCCCGCTGATGCGCCAGGCACGCGGCGGTTTCGCGGCCATGACTGTCACGGTCCACGCCGGCGGCGCCAGCAACGCGAATGCGCTCCAGGCGCGTGCGGCGTATGCGACAGCGCCGATGCGACGCAGGCCGCGCCGCACCGTAGCGAGCCCGCCTTGCAGCGCCATGCGAGCGAGCTGCAGGCGCACGCTCGCGCCTTTGCGCCCGATCAGACCCTGCAGGTACACGTCGCGTGTCGCCGCCCTGCGGATTTTGCCGCTGGAGGTCTTGAGCACGGCTCCGGGCGGGGCGAGCACGATCTCGTCCGCGGCTGCGCCGAGCAGCTCGATCGCGAGCGCGTCGATGCGCGTGCGCAGGCTGTCGTCGTGCGCCTCTTCCTGGCGCTCACGCTTCTCCGCGATCACGACCAGACGTTCCGTGCCGGCCAGCTCGTCCATCACACCGACCGCGGCGACGCAGCCCTTGCGGATTCCCGGCAGATTGCCGATCGCTTCCTCCAGCTCGTACGGATAGACGTTACGCCCGCCGCGGATGATGATGTCCTTGGCGCGGCTGGTGAGATAGAGATCGCCGCCCGTCATGTAGGCGATGTCACCGCTGTTGAGCCAGCTGCCGTCGAAGAGCTGGCGCGTCTCCTCCGGGTTGCGATAGTAGCCTTGCGTCGCAGACGGTCCGCGAAACTGCAGGCGCCCGACGATGCGGTTGCCGACCTCCTGCCCGTTGTCGTCCACGATGCGCATCTCGTGGCCGGGCAAGGGCCGGCCGCAGGCGACGTAGCGCAATGCACTTGGATCGTCCTCAGGCGCCGGCAGCGCGCGCTGCGATTCGAGCAGCGCGGCGCGCTGGATGCGGTCCACCACCGGCCCGTGCCCCAGCGGCGGAATGGCGAGCCCGACCGTGCATTCGGCCAGGCCGTACACGGGCGTGAGCGCCTCGCGCCGAAAGCCGCAGCGGGCGAAGCGCTCGGCGAAGCGCTCCATCGTCTCGGCGCTGACCGGCTCGGCGCCATTGGCGCAGAGCCGCCAGCTGCTCAGATCGAGTGTGTCCACGGCCTCGTCCGGAATGCGCCGCAGGCACAGCTCGAAGGCGAAATTGGGCGCCGCGGTGATGGTGCCGCGATGGCGATGGATCGCCTGCAGCCAGCGCTCGGGGCGTGCGAGGAAGTCCAGCGGCGACATGAGCACCAGCAGGCCGCCGTGGTAGAGGCTGCCCAGCCATGCGCCGATGAGACCCATGTCGTGGTACAGCGGCAGCCAGCTCACCGCCACGTCCTCGGACTTGAAGTCCACCGCCTCGCCCCAGGCGCGAATGTTGGCGAGCAGATTGGCATGGGTCAGGGTCACGCCCTTGGGGTTGCCGGTGCTGCCCGAGGTGTATTGGATGAACGCGATATCGCCGGGGTGGAGGGTGGGCAGGCTCGCGGCACGACTCGGTCGGCGCAGGTCGTTTACGGTGACCACGTCGCGCAGTGAGGGCACCTGGCTCAGCAGGAACTGCGCGAGCAGCCGTGCCTCGGCAACGGTGACCAGCACCGTGGCTTGCGCGCTGCCGAGAATCGCCGACTGCCGGCGCAGATGGTCCTCGAGTTGCGACATCCGCGCCGGCGGATAGATCGGAACGGGTATGGCACCCGCGGCCAGAATGCCGAAGAAGGCGCAGAGGAATTCGAGCGAGGTCGGCAGCATGATCGCCACCGTCTGCTGGCGTTCGATGCCGCGCTCGATCAGGCCGGCGGCGATTTCCCGCGCGCCGCGCGCCAGTCCCGCATAGTCGATGTGCTCGATCTCGTCCGCGCTCTTGTAGAAGAGCACGTGACGCCGCTGCGGCGCGGCGTCGACATACCAGTCGAGCATGGCGGTGAGCGTGTCGACATCGTCGGGCCGACCGGCGAGCGCCTTCGGGGCGGCTGGCTGTGCCGTCTCGACCTCCCAGCCAGTCCTTGCCGAGGACAGGCCGGCGGCGCTGCGCAGCACCTCCAGCAGCTCGCGCGGCGTCTCGATCGCGAGCAAGGTCTGCTCTGCCAGGCGCAGCCCGAACCGGTCCTCGATGCGGTGCAGGAGCTCGATACGCGCCAGCGAATCCAGCCCCAGGTCGGTGTCGAGCCGGCTATCGGGGGTTACCTTGCGGCTCGCCTGGGGGTGGGTCTGACGCACCAGCTCGGCGACCACGCTGGTCAACGCCGCCAGTGCCGCAGCCGAATCCGCCGGCAGCTTGTGGGCGGCCGTATCCATTTATCCCGCGTCCGGAAAGTGGCTGACAAGCCGCTTTCCGCAATGCGCTCCCCTCTCCTCCTGGGAGAGGGGTTGGGGGTGAGGGAGCGAGCTGCGAAGCATGTGTCGGAAGCTCGCTAGCACGCCCGCCGTGGGCGCATTTTGGGCATGCGTCGGACCCGGGTGTTTACTGCAGCACCCACTTGCCGTTCTGGACCCTGAAAACGGAAAGCAGCCCTTGCTGCAGCTCGCCGGCGTTGTCGAATGCGATCTCCGCGGTGACACCGGCATGACGAATGTTACGCAGTGCCGGCAGCACTTTGGCCGGGACGGTCGTGCCGGCACGTTCCATGGCCGCCGCGATCACCATCACGCTGTCGTAGAAGTAGGGTGCGTACAGCCCGATCTCCTGCTTGAAGCGGCTGCGATAGCGCTGGGCGAATTCCCGGCCGTTGGGACGGCTCTCCAGGGCCGCGCCCGGGGTGGAGGCGATGTGGCCCTCGGCCGCCGGACCGGCGAGCTCGAGGAACTTGGCGGTATTCATGGTTTCGCCGCCGAGCAGGGGAATGTTCATGCCCAGCTCCTTCATCTGCCGCGCCATGGGACCGGCCTGCGAATCGTAGCCGCCGAAGAAAATGGCCTCGGGCTGAACCGTGCGGATCGAGGTCAGAATGTTGCGAAAGTCGACCGCCTTGTCGCTGGTGAACTCGCGCTTGACCACCTGGGCCTTGGCTTGCCGGATGGTGTTGGTGAAGGCGTCGGCAAGGCCCTGACCGTAGGCCGTGCGGTCGTCGATGACGGCGATGCGCTTGAGCCCGAGCGTCTGCGTGACATAGCGCCCCAGCGCCGCGCCCTGTTTGTCGTCGTCGGCCATCATGCGGAAGGCAGTGCGCAACTTCTGGCGCGTGTACATCACGTTGGTGGAAACGGACAGCTGCGGGATGCCGGCCTCGGCATAGATGCGCGAAGCCGGGATGGTCACCCCCGAATTGAAATGGCCCACCATGGCCTTGATGCCGGCGTCGACCAGCTTTTGCGCCACCACCGTCCCGGTCTTCGGATCGGCCTGATCGTCCTCGACCACCAGCTCGAACACCACCGGCTTGCCGCCGATTCGGACCCCGCGCGCATTGAGGTCCTCGATCGCGAGCTGAGCGCCGTTCTGATTGTCCTTGCCGTAGTGCGCTTGGGCGCCGGTCAGCGGGGAGGCGAAGCCGATCTTCACCACCGCGGCCGGCTGGGCGCCGGCTGCGAACGAGGAAAGCAGACAAGACGAAAACAGACAAGCAGCGGCAACGGCGAATCGCACGGCCATGAGGATTGGGCGCAAATCGCGCGCGGGTTGGACGCGCCTATTATAGGCGGCGCAACCGCCGCAGGCCCGCGCGGGCGGAAGCAGCTGAACGCCGTGCCGGACGCGGCGTCAGCGCGACGATGGGGGCGGCTGGAGTCTCAGCGCAAATCGCGCGTCGTGGCGTGCAGCGGTCACACGCGCGGACGCGCGGCGAAGCAGGATCGGCGAAGCAGGAGCGCCAACGCTCAGCGCAGCGGAATCACCAGCGGCGGAATAGCGACGTTCACCACGATGCCGTTATGGCGCGGAGCCGGCGCATAGTAATAGCCCGAATACACCGGCGCAGCGTATACGGGCGGGGCCACGTAGACCGGCCGATGAACCACGACACGCTTGCGCACGACGTGCCGGTGCCCGCGATGATGATGGCCATGATGGTGTTTCCAATGCCGATCATGATGATGACCGTGACGGTGGCCGTGGTTGCCGCCGGCCATCGCCGCGGCGCTCAGTCCCAGGCCGATAGCCGCTGCCAGCGCGGCGAGAATCGCTTTTTTCGTGCTTTTCATTTTCCGTCTCCTGTCTCCTGCCCGGCGGATTGCGCCTCAGGCATGTGGCTGCATCCTAGACAGCGCCGCTCTTTCGTGCTGTAAGGGTTGGTAAAAGAATGTAAACGGCGCCCGAGTGTCGCCGCAGCGAGACGGGACCCGGGATGATCGCGGGGCAACCCCAATCCGGGGTGCGTGCCCGCTTCATCGCGGGCGCAGCCGCGCCCGTGCCGGCATAAAATGTGCCGGGTCCGAAAGCGGAGAACAGCATGGAAATATGGCCGGGGGCAGCCGATCCCGCGTGGGAGCCGCTGCAGGACGAAATGATCGCGCGCGGCTGGGGCGATGGGCTGCCGATCGTCGCGCCCACTGCAGACCGCGTCGAGCGCATGCTGGCCGGGCGCCGGCCCGAAGCCGATCGCGTGCTGTGCGAGCTGGCGCCGCTGTTCGCCCCCGTCACCTGGCGTGACGTCGCCGTCAATGCCGTGATGGCCGGATGTCGGCCCGAATATCTGCCGGTCGTCGCGGCGGCGGTCGAGGCCTTGGCCGCGCCCGAGCTCAACCTGGTCGGCATTGCCACCACCACCGGTTCCGCGGCCACGGCGGTGATCGTCAACGGTCCCATCGTGCGCAACATCGGCATGAACGCCGCGGCCAACGCGCTCGGCCCCGGCAATCGGGCGAACGCCACGATCGGCCGCGCGGTGCGCCTGGTGCTGCAGAACGTCGGCGGCGCCCGGCCGGGCGAGATCGACATGGCGACACTCGGGCAACCGGCCAAGTACACTTTTTGTTTCGCCGAGAACGAAAGCGAATCGCCCTGGCTGCCCTTGCATGTCGAGCGCGGGTTCGCGCCGCAGGATAACGTCGTGACCGTCGTCGGCACCGCGGGCATCGTCGAAATCGTCGACTCATCCAGCAGCGACTGCGCCGATCTGGCGCAAACCTTCGCCCATTCGATGCGCATCGCCGGGACGCTGGGCGGCGGTGCCATGCTGGGCGGGGGCGAGCCGCTGCTCGTCATGCCGCCCGAGCAGGCGCGAATGCTGGAGCAAGGCGGATGCAGCAAGGCGCAGTTCAAGGAGCGCGTATGGCAGAAGGCGGTCATGCCGCTTGCCGACCTGTCGCCGGCCGTGCGCACTCACCTGCTCGGACGCCTGCAGGGCGAGCCGGCGCCGCAGCGCGCCGATGCGATGTTGCGGGTCGCCGAAAAGCGCGACGACATCACGATCGTGGTGGCGGGCGGCGTCGGCATCAAGGCGGCTTACATTCCCACTTGGGGCGGCTCCACGCGTGCGGTAAGCCGCCTGGTTCCCGCGCTCGATCGCGGCCAAAGCTAAAGTTTGCGCCGCCCGCGCCGTTACACCGCGGATCGGGCGCGCTACCCGACAGGCGCTGCATCCACAGCTCGTTGTGCGAGCCCGCCGCATCATTCCCCTCCTGCAAAGGAGGGGCTGGACGCGGCAACGCCGCGGACGGAGTGCTCTTGTCGCGATTGGAAACCACACCACCCCGCCTCCTTCGCCGGCACCCCTCCTCATGAGAGGAGGGGAAACACACTATCCCGACTCCTTCGCCGCTACCAGGTGCCACGGCACAACGCCGATTCGCTCAAGCACCCATTTCGTACGGCCGTTATCCCCGATGTCAGGCGGGCCGCGGGCGCCGCCGCAACCTTCAGGGACGTGAGATGTATCCGTACGACAACCCGTTGAAGATTCCGAAGGTCGAGAAGGCGGTGACGCTCTGGACCCACCCGGACGGACTGGTGCTGGGCTCGATCTATCTGCATCTGGGCGACGCCGAGCGCTCGCGCGCCGAAGACCCGTGGGCCATCATGAACGACCACGACGATTTCCTGGTGGTGCGGCGGCAAGAACCGGAAGAGCTGCGCTTCTACAACAAGGCCTCCTTGATCCGCGTCGAATACGCCGAAGACGAGTTGTACGTCGCGGAATCGGGCAAGGATCTGCCGTGCCGGGTACACCTGATGGATGGATCGGTGATCGAAGGCGCCATGCGCAAGTCGCTGCCGCCGGAGCGCTCGCGCCTGTACGACTACATGAATTCCGACAATCCGCGCTTCCTCAAGCTCTACGTCGAGGCAGGCGCGGTATGCCTCGTGAACAAGTCGTACGTCGGCTACATCATGACGCGCGAGCCGGCGCTCGCCTGAGTTCTCGCGCATGGGGCTGTTCGACACTTTTCACGTCTCGCGATCGATCGCGACCGTCCTCGCCGGGCGCAATTCCAGCGCCGAGGTGGTGAGCGCGGTGGCGCGCCTGCGCGAGGTGGGCCGCAGGGCATTGCCCAAGATCATCCCGGCGCTTCCGGACGATCCGGCCGGCGAGCCACTCACCAACCTGCTTGCCGAGCTGATCACCACGGCAACGCTCCCCACGATCGTGAACGTGGGCCTGATGAACCAGGATGCGCAGGTGGTGGCGAAGGTACGCGTTGCGCTCGTGCGTGCCACCAAGTACGACCCGAACCGGCTGCTCGAGCTGTACTCGGCCGCGGGGGGGGCGCTGGTCAACGTCGCCGAGATCATCGTCGCGCGCAAGGAAGGCATGACCCCCAAGAGCGTGTTGCGCATTCTCGACAGCGCGCACAAGGACAATCAGCCGACCCTGTTCAAGCTCGTGACCGAGCTCGCCACCGAGGCCATGGTGCCGACGCTCATTGCCTTCAGCCGCAACGCCGACTGGGAAGGCCGCTACTGCATTGCGCAGACCATCGCGCGCTTCTCCAGCGAGCCGGTGCGCGACACGTTGCTGCGCTTCACCAAGGACCCGCACAAGCTGGTGCGCCAGGCGGCGGTCGAAGGGCTCGCCGCCTTGACGATTCCCGTGCCGGCGGCGCCCTTGACCGCGCTGCTGCGCGACCCCGATCTCATGGTGCAGACGCGCGCCATCGAGGCGATGATCAAGATCAACGACCCAACCGCCGTGCGCGACCTGCTCGACATCCTGCAGGACGAATCGGAGCACGCACGCCGAGCGGCCGTGGAAGTGCTGAACGCGATCGGCGATGCGCGCGCGATCAAGGACCTGCTGCACGCCATGAAGGACCAGGACTGGTGGGTGCGGGTGCGGGCGGCGGACGCGCTCGGTGCGATCGGCGGGCCGAAGGTGATCGAGGCGGTGCTGAGCCTGCTCGACGACGAGGACGAGTTCATGCGCCGCTGCGCTGTCGAGATCCTCAACACCACCAAGGACCCGCGCGCGTTCGATCGTCTGGTCGCTGCACTGGACGATCCCGACTGGTGGGTGCGCGAGCGCGCCCTGGACGCGCTCGCCAACATGCGCGACGCGCGCGCGGTGCCGGCCATCCTGCGCTTCCTCGAGACCGAAAACGAAGCGACCCCGGTTGCGATCCGGGCTCTGGCGACCATCGGCGACGCGGGCGCGGCGCCCGCGATCGCGGCCAAGCTCGCAGCCAGCGACGAGGCGATCGTGCGCGAAGCAATCGGTGCGCTGGAAACGCTGACCGACGACAAGAGCGCCGCCGCGGTGCTGGCTGCGCTGGCGCAGGTGGGCCACGGCGAGTCGAGCGGCGACATCGGGCAGTCGGCCGGGCGGGCGCATGCGGCCATCAGCGCGCGGCTGCGCCGTCGCGGCACGAGCGCCGAGGCATCCACGCGCGCCCCGGCGCCGCAGCGCTCGAACGAAAGCCGGGTACTCGACGCCGACGCCGTGCGCATGCCGGGCGCCGATGCCGGGTCGGTTTCGCGGGCGGCAGCGTCGGATCGAACCCGGCAAATGCCCGCTTCGGCCGTACCGAAGCCGGCCGCTGCGGCACAGGCACCCGTGCAGCAGACCCCTGCCCCGCAAGCATTCGCGCCAATGGTAGCTGCTGCGGCAGCGCACGGCCGAGTCGCACCTGCGGCAGCGGCAATGGAGATCATCGACTTCAACCGGCTGGGCGAGGGCCAGGTGCTCGGGTCGCGCTACCGGGTGAAGCGCGAGCTCGGACGCGGCGGCTTCGGCATCGTGCTCCTGGTCGAGGACCTGATGGTGCACGAGGAGATCGCCCTCAAGCTGATCAGCCCGCACCTGGTCCAGGACGAGGTCGCCATCGCGCGCATGGTCCACGAGGTGCGCTATGCGCGCAAGATCACGCACGAGAACGTCATCCGCATCCACGACTTCCTCAGCGTCGGCGCGACTTATGCAATGTCGATGGAATATTTCGCGAGCCTGCCCTTGACGCGCAAGATCCGGCGCGGCCGCGGCTTGTCGAAGCAGGAGGGCTACGCCACGGTGCAAGCGATACTGCGCGGCACCAGCGTCGCGCACGCCGCCGGCATCGTGCATCGCGATCTCAAGCCCGCCAACATCCTGATCAACACCGAGGGCGTGCTGAAGATCGTCGACTTCGGCCTGGCCGCGGCCATGAGCCACAGCAATTCGCGCGTCACCAAGACCGGACACATGGTCGGCACGCCGAGCTACATGGCGCCCGAGCAGGTGCGCGGACTCGCCATCGACCAGCGCACCGACCTGTACGCGCTCGGCGTGATCATGTACGAGATGTTCACCGGGGCGCCCCCGTACAGCGGCGACAATCCGATGGCGGTGCTCTATCAGCACCTCGAAGGCGCGAAGCCGCCGCCGAGCAGCCGCAACGCCGACATCTCGCCGGCGCTCGAGGCGATCATCCTGAAGGCGATGTCGGTCAATCCCGACGAGCGCTACGCCAGCGCGGTGGAGATGCTGAACGACCTCGAACAACTGATGCATATGGAGGCTGCGGCGTGAGCTTACCGGCCTCAATCGTCGCTCCCGCGCAAGCGGGAGCCCAGGATGAACCGGTCCTGGATTCCCGCCTGCGCGGGAATGACGCCAAATACGAGTGGTGTTCGGCATGAGCCAAACCGCCCGCATCGACGCCTTCCTGCAGCTCGGGCGCGAGCAGAACGCCTCCGACATCCATCTGGCGGTCGGCATGCCGCCGGTATTGCGCATGCACGGCGAGATCCAGCCGGTGCGCTATCGCAGCCTGAGCGCCGACGAATGCCGCAGCCTCATCTTCGAGATTCTGAGCGCAGAGCAGCGCAGCCAGTTCGAAGCCGGGCACGATCTCGACTTCTCCTATGCACCGGCCGAGGGCGAGCGCTATCGCTTCAATGTGTTCCGCAAGCTGGGCGGCATTGCGGCGGTCGCGCGGATCGTGCCCAAGGCGGTCAGCACGCTGGACGAGCTGGGCTTGCCGCCGGTGGTGAAGAAGCTTGCTCAAGCGCACCAGGGGATGCTGCTCGTGACCGGCGCCACGGGCACCGGCAAGTCCACCACGCTGGGCGCCATCATCGACTACCTCAACACCACTCGCAAGCTCAACATCATCACGCTCGAGGACCCGGTGGAGTTCATGCACCGGAGCAAGATGTCGCTGGTGGTTCAACGCGAAGTCGGCAGCTCCGTGGGCAGCTTCGCCGAGGGGCTGCGCGCGGCGCTGCGCGAGGATCCGGACGTGATCCTGGTGGGCGAGCTGCGCGATCCGGAAACGATTGCGATGGCCATGATGGCGGCCGAGACGGGTCACCTGGTGCTGGGCACGCTGCATACCACCAGCGCGGCCAAGACGCTCGATCGGATCATCGATTCGCTGCCGGCCGAGCAGAAGGCGCAGGGGCTCATGTTCCTGTCGCAGAATCTGCGCGGCGTCGTCAGCCAGGTGCTGGTGAAGAAACCCGACGGACGCGGCCGCAAGGCGATCGTCGAGGTCATGGTGCTGACGCCGGCGATCTCCAACCTGCTTCTGACCGGCAAGCAGTTCCAGATCCCGGCGGCGATGCAAACCGGCAAGGCGAACGGCATGTGCCTGCTCGACCAGGCCCTGCTCGAGGCGATCCAGGCGAAGGAGGTCGATCCCGACGATGCCTACCTGCACGCGAACGACAAAAAACTCTTCCAGCGCTTCGTGACCGACAAGCGGCTCGTCCCGCAGGTCACCCTGGTGCGCTGACGGAGGATATGCGTTGAGCCGCATCGACACCTTCCTCGAATTGCTGGTGAAGCAGGATGGCTCGGACCTGCACCTGGTCTCGGGCAATCCGCCGCGCATCCGCCTGCACGGCGATCTGATCGCGGTGAAGTACCGCGAGCTTTCCGCCGCCGAGACGATGGGCCTGGTGAGCGAGATCATGCCCGACCCGGCGCGGGTCGCTTTCGAGAAGCGCAACTCGATCGACTTCGCCTACGCGGTGGACGGGATGGCGCGCTTTCGCGTCAACGTCTACCGCCACATCAACGGCGTGGGCGCCGTGTTGCGGGTGATTCCATCCGCCATCAAGAGCATGGAGGAGCTGGGGCTGCCGCCGGTGCTGGCGACCTTCTGCCAGCAGAAAAAAGGTCTGGTGCTGTGCACCGGGCCGACCGGATCGGGCAAGTCGACGAGCCTCGCGGCGCTGGTCGACCACGTCAACAGCAGCCGCAAGGGGCACATTCTCACGATCGAGGATCCGATCGAGTTCGTGCACCAGAACAAGCAGAGCCTGGTGAGCCAGCGCGAGGTCGGCTTCGACACCCGCAGCTTCGCATCGGCGCTGCACTCGGCGCTGCGGGAGGATCCCAACGTCATCCTGGTCGGCGAAATGCGCGACCTGGAGACGATCTCGCTCGCCGTGACCGCGGCCGAGACCGGTATCCTGGTGCTCGGAACGCTGCATACCAATGGCGCGGCTGCCACGGTCGATCGCATCGTCAATGTCTTTCCCCCCGGCGACCAGGGACGGATCCGCAGCATGCTGTCCACCTCTCTCCTCGGCGTCGTCTCGCAGCAGCTGGTGCGCCGTTCCGACGGCAAGGGCCGTGTAGCCGCGTTCGAAATCCTGGTTAACAACCCCGCCGTCGCCAACATTCTGCGCGACGGCAAGACCGAGCAGATCGCGACCACGATCCAGAGCGGAAGCCTGCAGGGGATGCAAAGCATGGACACGGCGTTGAAGCGCCTGCTCGACGCCAAGCAGATCATCGGCAAGGACGCCTACCGCAAGGCGATCGACAAGAAACTGTTCGAGATGTACGCGGAGCCCGATCTTGCGGCCTGACGGCAGCGGCAGCGGGAAACGCCTGCCCGGCAAATCCACCCCGCTGGTCGAGATCGCGGGCGTGAGCGATGTCGGCCGCCTGCGCCGCCGCAACGAGGACGCGATCGACTGGGACACCCAGCTCGGCGTGGCGATGGTGGCCGACGGCATGGGCGGCAGCCAGGGCGGCGACATCGCGGCCAGGACGGCGCTGCGCAGCATCAAGGACGACCTGCGCCGCGCCCTCGCCGACAGCGAGCGCCACGGCGCGCGCGCGCGCAGCCGCGAGGTGCGAGCTTCGCTCGTGGTCGAGCTGGTCCGGCGCGCCAATCAAGGGGTGCGCAAGAGCGCCGCGCGCGACAAGGAGCTCGATGGCATGGGCACCACGCTCGTCATGATCCTGCTCGGGCCTGATTTCGTCACCGCCGCCCATGTCGGCGACTCGCGCCTGTACCGGCTGCAGGGGTCGCGGCTGGAGCGCCTCACCGAAGATCACAGCATGGTGCAGGAGATGGTGGTGCGCGGGCAGATGAACGCGCGCCAGGCGGCGATGTCGCGCCACCGCAACGTCATCACGCGCGCGCTGGGCATCGCGCAGGACGTGAGCGTCGACGTCGCGCACCACGCGATCGAGCCCGGCGACGTCTTCATGTTGTGCAGCGACGGGCTGACCAACATGGTGCCGGAAGCCGAGATCGGCGCCGCGCTCGCCGCCCACGCGCACAGCCTCGAGGTGGCCGCGCGCAACATCGTCAACATCACCAACGCGCGCGGCGGCCGGGACAACGTCTCGGTGGTGCTGATGCGCATCTTGCGGGTGTGCGATGGCTGAGCCGGCACGGACTTGCCTCGCCACCCTGTTCGCCGACGTCGTCGGCAGCACGCGGCTGTACGAGCGCTTCGGCGACCAGGCCGCGCACGCCGCGGTCGAGCATTGTCTCGACCGGCTGAAGGAGGCCGTCGCCGAGCACGACGGGCGCACCGTCAAGACCATCGGCGACGAGATCATGGCGGTGTTTCCCGATGCCGAGCGCGCCTGCCTCGCGGCGACCGAGATGCAATGGCGTGCGCAGGAGCTGCCGCCGCTCGAAGGCGAGCGCATCGAGATCCGTGTCGCCTTTCATTACGGCGCGGCCGTGGAGCGCGACGGGGACGTATTCGGCGACTCGGTGAACGTGGCGGCACGCCTGGCGGAGCTGGCGAAGCCGCGCCAGATCATCACCAGCGGACAGGCGCTGGAGTCCTCGTCCGAGCAAATCTCGGCCGGTGCACGCCACTTGTGGCCGATCGCGGTCAAGGGACGCTCGGAGCCGGTCGACCTGTACGAGATCCTGTGGGACGCAGCCGATGCCACCGTCACCATGTCGGCGCAGTTCCCACCGCCGCGGGTACCCCTGCGGCTGCGGCTCATGTACCGGGGAGCCGAAGTGGTGGTCGACTCGGCGCATCCGGAAGTCTCGATCGGACGCGATGCGGGCAACGATGTGGTGGTGGACGCGCGCAACGCATCGCGCGTGCATGCCCGGGTGGAATGGCGCCGCGACAAGTTCGTGCTGATCGACATCAGCACCAACGGGACGTACGTTGCCGCAAGCGACGGAGCCGAAACGCGGTTGCGGCGTGAAGAACTGATTCTCGACGGCGATGGCACCATCGCGTTCGGGCACTCGAATGGCACCGGCCCGCGCAATTGCGTCGAGTACTACTGCGAATACGCCTTCGGCATGTCCCGGTTGCCGACCCAGCTGTTGTCCGAACCGGCGCGCTGAGCGCCCGGCGCCCTCTCGTCCGGCGCCCGTCCGGCGCCCTCTCGTCGGGCAGCGTGATCCCGCCGGTTTCGTTGCACCGCCTCGATATACGTTTATGCCGCTGCACTGAGCGCAGCGCTATCATCGCGACCGCCTTGCCGCGGGTTCTCGCGCTGGCTGCCGCTGGCAGCGCATCGACCGTCGCTGCAAGTAGAATGGACGTACGCACATACAGGAGCAGGAAGGCCATGGCCGACAATGGACAGCACGCCCGCGGGGCGCAAGGCAACGACCCGAACCAGCTGAGCGAGCGCACGCGCCTGGACGCCAAGCGCAATGCCGCAAGCGGGTTCGCTACCCTGCAGGAGATCGTGATTGCGGCCCGGCGCAGCCTCTCCCGCCCGGTCTGGGACATGGTGAGCGGG
The DNA here is from genome assembly GCA_009377585.1 of Betaproteobacteria bacterium. Taxonomy (NCBI): domain Bacteria; kingdom Pseudomonadati; phylum Pseudomonadota; class Betaproteobacteria; species Betaproteobacteria bacterium. The sequence continues at coordinate 38,514 of WHTS01000033.1, read as the reverse complement.
GGCTCGGACTCGGAAACGACCCTGCGACGCAACCGCCTTGCGCTGGATAGCCTCGCACTGCGGCAGCGCGTGCTGGTCGACGTATCGAGCATCGATACCACCACGACGCTCCTCGGCAAGCAGCTGCCCATTCCCGTATTCATCGCGCCGGTCGGCAATTTCCTGCAGCTCGCCGACCCGCAAGGCGTGGTCGCCGTCGCCCGCGGCGCGGTCGCCTACGGCACCGAGGTCTTCGTCAGCACGGCGGCCAAGCCCGGCATCGAGGAAGCCGCTCGCGCGGTGGACACGCGCATGATCTTCCAGCTCTATGTCCGCAGCGACCGCAAATGGATCGAAGACGTGCTCGATCGCGCCAAGGCCGCCGGCTACCGTGCCCTGTGCGTGACCGTCGACCGGGCGTACTACAGCCGGCGGGAGCGCGATCTCATCAGCCACCTGCCGGTGCGCGAAGGCGGCGATCCCAAGTTCCAGGCGAGCCTCACCTGGGACGACATGGTATGGATGAAGGCCCGCATGGGCGTGCCGCTCATTCTCAAGGGGATCGCCACGGCCGAAGACGCCCGGCTGGCGGTCGAATACGGCGCCGACGTGGTTTACGTCTCCAACCACGGCGGGCGCCAGCTCGATCATGCGCAGGCGAGCATCGAAGTGTTGCCCGAGGTGGTCGCGGCGGTCGACGGGCGCGCCGAGGTGCTCGTCGATGGCGCCATTTCGCGCGGCACCGACGTGATCAAGGCCATAGCGCTGGGTGCGCGCGCGGTGGGCTTGGGCAAACTGCAAGGCTGGGCGCTGGCGGCGGCCGGCGAGGCGGGCATCACGCGCATGCTGGAACTGCTCGAAGTCGAGATCAAGACCGCGCTCGGCCTCATGGGGGTGACATCGCTTTCGCAGCTGAATCCGTCGTGGGTGCGGCCCGCGCAGCCGGTCGGCCTCGGAAGTATGACCAGCGCGTATCCCGTGTTCGAGGAGGAGCGGTTCTAACCCACACCACCCCGCCTCCTTCGCCGGCCCCCCTCCTCATGAGAGGAGGGGAAACCACACCACCCCGCCTTCTTCGCCGGCCCACCTCCTTATGAGAGGAGGGGAAACCATACCACCCCGCTTCCTTCGTCGGCACCCCTCCTCGTGAAACGCGGAGAGGGTCTATTTACTTCCCCTCCTCGTCGAGGAGGGGCGGGACGCGACAGTGTCGCGGACGGGGTGGTGTGCGCAAAGCTTCAATCCATCGTGGCGCCCGCTTCCTTCATGAGCCGTGCGTACTTGTCGTAGTCCGACTTCAGGCGCTTGGCGAACTGCTCGGGCGACATCGGCATGGGGTCGAGCGTCTGCGCGCTCAGCTTCTGGGCAACACCGGCATCCGCCAGCACCTTGCGCAACTCGGCGTTGAGCTTGTTGACGATGGCGGGCTGCGTGCGAGCTGGGGCGAACGCGCCGATCCAGGCCGTGAACTCGTAGCCGGGCACGCCGGATTCCGCGAGCGTCGGCAAGTCCGGGAATTGCTTCACCCGATCATCGGAGCTGACCGCGAGCGGGCGCAGCTTCCCGCCTTTCACCTGGGTCAGCACCGAGCCGATGGTCGCGAGCATGGCCTGAGTCTCGCCGGAGATGATCGAAATCACCGCCGGGCCGCCCCCTTTGTAGGGGACGTGCGTCATCTTGAGGTTCGCCATCGAGCCGACCATGGCCATGGCCAGATGCACGTAGCTGCCGTTGCCCGAAGACGCATACACGATCTGGTTGGGCCGCGCCTTGGCGAGCGCGATGAACTCTTTCATGCTCTTTGCCGGCAACGAAGGATGCACGATCAGCATGCCGACCTGGCGCGCGAGGGTGGTGATGCCGGCGAAATCCTTCAGCGTGTCGTAAGGCAGCTTCTTGTACAGATGTGCGTTGGCAACGTGAGTCGCCGAGTGGATCATGATGGTGTAGCCGTCGGGCTCGCTCCTGGCGAGAACGTCCGATCCGATGGTGCCGGATGCGCCGCCGCGATTATCCACCACGAACTGCTGCTTCAGGTTCTCCGACAGCTTCTGCGCGACCAGGCGGCCGACGATGTCGTTCGATCCGCCGGGCGGCCAGGGGATCAGGACCCGGACCGTCTTGACCGGATAGTCCTGGGCGTGGACGGCGAATGCGGTCGAGGCCACCAGCGCCGAAGCAACGAGAGTTCGTACCAGCACCTTCAACATCTACTTCCTCCTTGGAGTGTGGCCAGCCATTGGAACGAAAGCGTCGCGCAGGCTCGGCACGCGGCAAGCGCGTGTCATTTCCGAGCGCGTTGGGATCATACGATGAAAGGCGTGCGCTGCGCGATGTCGACGGCCAGAAGGCACATGCCGCTCCACGATCCCGTGGCCGTCTGCAGCGGCAACAGCAGTTTCGTCAGGCGAGCGGGGCGCCTGCCGTTCGAGTCGAACGGCAGGCGCCGGTGCAGCGGATGTCGCGCTACTTCATCTTTTCCACGAACGCCAGAATCTCGTCGACCGGTATCGTATTGCGCGGGCGGCTGTCGCGAACGTAGCGGATGACCCCTTCCTTGTCGACCACCATCACGGTCGCGTTCGCGCGCATATAGCCTGCGATTCGTTTCGAATCGTTCGCTGCAGCCGGGTCGTCGTTGAGAACACCGTATGCACGAGTCATCGCCCGGCGGGTGTCCGAGAGCAGGGGATACTTCAACCCGAGCTTTTCGGCCCAGGCCTGGTTGGCGCCGTTGAAATCCACACTGATGCCCAGAACCTGGGCATTCGCGGCCTCGAACTTGGGAAGATCAAGTTGGAAGGCCAGCGCTTCCTGCGTTCAGGAATTGGTGAACGCACCAACATAGAAGAAAAGAACCAGCGTCTTCCCCGCAAAGTCCTTGTTGCTCGCCTGCTTCGCGGTCGTGGCCGGCAGTGCGAAGTCCGGTGCCTTTTCGCCGACGCCCAGCGCCGCCTGTGCCACCGTGCCTGGCAGCAGTGCAGCCGCAGCCAAGGCCAGTGCGACCGCCACGCCCTTCCAGTTGCATGTCTTCATGCCTCCTCCTTTCGCTCGACGTTGCACAACGAAGGCGCGCGCCGATCAGGCGCCGCGCCCAGCCACCAATCTGACGTAATCGAGGAACGCCTTCGAGTCCAGATCCAGCGGTCCGAATCCCTGCGCGCGGACCATCCCCTTGCGATCCACCACGTAGGTCATCGGCACGCCGCGCGCGCCGAATTGCCGCGCCACCGCCATGTCCTGGTCGACCGGCGCGGCGAAGGTGAACTTGCCCTCGTCCATCACCGGCTTCGCCGCCTGCACCCCGGTGCCGTCGATCGAGATCGCGAGCACCGTGACGCCGTTACCCTTGAGTGCTTCGTGTGCCCTCTGCACGGAGGGCATTTCGCCGCGGCAGATCGGTCACCAGGAGGCCCAGAAGCGGATGACCAGCACCTGCCCCTGGAGTGATTGCGAGTCGAGCTTCGAACCTGCCGTGGTGGGAAGCGCGAATGCCGGCATCGCGGTGGGCTTTGCAGGCAGTTTGAGCTCCGGCGGCAGCGCCGGCTCGCCGGCCTGTACGAGCGGCGCTGGCCAGAGAAGCGCGCACAGGGCGGCGCCGACGAGCCAGTGCCTGCGGCCCGCCCGCCGCGGTGGATCCAGACGTTCGATCATCGCCATCGTCGATTCGACCCCCGGGGTTTCGCCTGCTGCTTCGATCGCTCCGGCAGGCGCACACGCGCCTTCGCAACGTACAAGGCCCGCAGCATGGTTGTTCCACCGCCGCGAACTTTATTTGGCCTCGACCTTTCCGATGCGTTTCACCGCCTGCGACAGGCGTGCATAGTCCTCGTCGAAGAACTTCTTGAATTCGGGTGTATCGCGGTAGTCGACAGTGCTGTTCACATTCTTCATCGCGGCCACGAATTGCGCATTTTGCGCCGATTTGCCGACCACCTCCCGCAGCGCCTTCATGGCCGGCTCCGGCACGCCCGCCGGCGTGAACAGCCCCACCCACAAGTAGGCTTCGGCCTTATAGCCCAACTCGTTCAAGGTGGGAACATCCGGCAGCGTGGGAATGCGCTTCGCGCCCCAGCTCGCCAAAGGACGCAATTTACCGCTCTTGATGTGCGGGTGCACCGCCGCGGGTCCGCCCGCCGACATCTGCACGTGGCCGCCGAGGATCTGCAGCAGCGCCGGGCCGCCTCCAGTGGTCGGCACGTGACGCATCTTCGCCCCCGCCGCCTGCAGGAACATCTCGATCGGCACATGCAGGATGCCATACGGCCCGGAGGACGAGTAGGCCATCGTGCCGGACTTCTTCACCGCCCCGGCCAGTTCCTTCACCGACTTGTAGGGGCTTTCCGACTGGACCACCATGATCAGCGGATCCGCGCTCATCAGCGCGAGCGGCTCGATCTGGTCCAGGCTATACGGGGAGGGCTCGCCGAGAAGCTTGTTCTTCTCCACTACGAGGTAGAGATTGGGTGTGGTCACCAGGATGTGGTGAGCGTCGGATTTGTGCGAGGCGACGAACGCCGTGCCGACCGCGCCGGTTCCGCCCGGCTTGTTCTGCACCACGACCGGCTGCTTTACGACCTCCTGCATGATGTGGGCGAGCGGGCGGGCGGTGATGTCATTCATGCCGCCCGGCGGGTTGGGCACGATGACATTGATGGTGCGGCTCGGAAA
>WHTS01000033.1:0-33417 GCA_009377585.1 Betaproteobacteria bacterium | reverse complement strand
ACGACGATGCTCGTCGGCCAGACCTCGATGTCCAGCTCGACAAGTTCTCCGGGCGTGAGCGGCTGCAGTTCGTCGTGCGTGTGATACGGCCGATAGGGCAGGGTGAGCTTCGGGTCGAGCTTACGGTGCGAGGCCCGCAGCCAGCCCTGGCCGATCGGCGTATGCGGATCGAGCGCACCCTGGAAGACCAGTTCCTTGCCGTCCGGATCGAACACCCGCAGGACGATGAAGAAGTCGGCATCGGTCGTGGCCGACGAGGCGAAGAGCTTGAGAGCCGAGGGCCCGGTGATCTCGGTCGGCTCGGCCAGCGGCTCGGAGTGGAACGTGAGCCCGGCGGCGAGCGGCTCGTAGCTGAGAGTCTTGCGGCTGCTCGGCGGCTGGGCGGTAAGCCGCATGCCGTCCGGGTCGAGATAGAACCGTGTCCAACGCGTGCGCGCGAGCGGCCATTCGTTTTCGGTGCGTTGGACGAACTTCTCGCCGGGATGGCGGACGTTGAGCAGCACCTTGGGCTGCTCGTTCCAGCCGTTGTGCTCGCCTTTCAGGAAATGATCGAAGAAGCGCTTTTGCAGCGCCACGCCATAGTCGGTATAGAACGGCGCCCAGTGCGAGCCGCCGTGGACCTCGAGCCACTTCTGCGCGGAGGTTGCACGCATGAAGCCCTCGAAGTTGCCGCGCGGGTGCAGCCCCTGGCCGCCCCAGTTTGCGCATGACAGCAGCGGGACGTTCACTTTCGACAGATCGCCGCTGCGGCTGCGGTAGTACGGACCATCGAGCGGTTGCGCCAGGATGTCCGCCCACATGTCCTCGCGATTGCGCTCGAGTGTTTCCTCCGGCAGCGTCTCCGGTCCGCATACGAGCTCGCCCGTGAGGCGGCTTTTCGCGCCGCGGCTGCCCACCCCGTGCTGCACGGTCTTCACCTGCATGTCCTGCCAGTTCTTGCGGAACACGCACACGATGCCGCCGTGATGGGTCGAATCGCGGTAGTTGTCGACCCAGCCCTCCCAGACGCAGATCGCGGCCAGATGCGGCGGCTGCATCGCGGCTGCGCGCCACTGGCTCGACGCATAGTACGAGATACCGTTGAGCCCCACCTTGCCGCTGCACCAGGTTTGCGCCGCGGCCCATTCGATGCAATCGGCGAAATCGCGGTTTTCGCGCGCGTTGTTGTGCGCGAGGAAGCCAGGCGAGCGCCCCGCGCCGCGCGAGTCGACGCGCACGATCGCATAGCCGTCGGCCACCCACTTCTCGGGATCGACCACTTCCCAGTTCTGGTATTGGTTGCTCGTGCCGCTGACGGCGTCCGGGTTCTCGCGGCACATGATTTCCCAGGCGGTCTTGTAGCCGTCCTGGAACGCGAGCCCCTTGCCGTAGGGCCCGTAGCTCACGATCGCCGGATAGCGGCCCTCGGCAATCGGGCGAAAAACATCGGCACGCAGCACCAGGCCGTCGTCCATCGCGATCGGCACGTCCCAGTCGATGCGCATGCCGTCCCGGACCTCGCTCTGGTAAGCGCTCATCGAAGCTGCTCCTGTCGCATTCGAAGTTCCGCCGATGTTCGCAGCCCGCGCGCCGAAGCTCAATAGCGGGGCGCCGCGCGGGCCCGTTCGATCACACCGACAGGGTCAAGGGAGCAGGTCCGGATTGAGCTGCCACACGCGGTAATTGAGCACGGCCGCATAGACGACCCAGGCGAGGTAGGGGAGGAGCAGTGCGCCGGCGAGCGGCCGGATGCGCCAGAAGGCTGCGATCGTGACGACGATCAGCGCAGCCAGGACCACGATGTCGACGAGAGCGAGAAGGCCCTGCCGCCATGCGAAGAAAAGCCAGCTCCAAAGTGCGTTAGCCACGAGCTGGACCAGGAATAGACCAAGCGCGAGCGGTGCGCGTGCGAAGCCCCGATCGCGCCATACGAGCCAGGCCGCCATGGCCATGAGGAAGTAGAGCACCATCCAGGCCGGGCCGAAGATCGACGCGGGCGGCGCCCATTCGGGCTTCACCAGCCTGGCATAGAGCTCGGGTGCGTCGGCCGAAGCGATGGCGGCGAGACCGGCGGCCAGCGCCACGGTGACCAGCCAGGCAAGGAAGCCGAAAACCGGATTCCAGCCGGCATCGTTGGAAGCTGTCATTCTCGGTTCCGCATTTTGCCGTCATGAATGGACGGTTGTAGCACGTTCCCTTGTCGGTGTGCTTTACAGCGCGCGTGCCGGCCCGCTTTGGGGGCCACGAACCAGCCGCCCGGGCAAGGCGCCGCTGGCGACGCCATCGCGGTGAACGACCGTGCCAGCACGGCCGGCTCTCGTTACGGCCTACGGCCGGTAGTTCGCGCGGTTGAGCCGGTAGACGAAGCACTCGGCGGCGCCGAAGCGGCGGCGCTCGAGGAAGTGGAAGCCGAGCCGTTCGTAAAAGCGGTGCGCGCCGATATTGCTCGCGAGCGGGTCGATCAGCACCGCGATTACCGCGGAATCGGCGAAGCAGCGCTCGAGCGTGAGCGCCATGATGCGGCTGCCGTAGCCCTTGCCCAGATCGTCGTGCTCGCCGATCCAGATGTCGATCGCGCGCAACCTCGCCGGCGCGTCGCCCCAGTAGTGGGTCTCTTCGCGCTGCGGGTCGATGATCTGCACGAAGCCGATCGGCCGTCCGTCCAGCTCCGCGATCAGCTGCTGGCGCCAGTCCGGCGAGCGGCCGAGCTCGACTTCCCATTGCCAATCGTCGTTCGGGTCCGAGGCCAGCACGTGCGGCTGCTCGTCCCAGTGCCGCAGCAAGGCAACGTCGGCGAGAGTGGCCGGGCGAAGTGTGATTCTGGCTGCGGGCATGGCTACGGTATTCAGACCCCTATCGAACGCTGGTCACGACGATGGTTCCGTCAGCCTTCGCCAGGTCGATGATCGTCGCTTCGCCGGCGGCCTTGTCCAGCTTGAACGTTTTCGGAACCTTGACGAAGCGCAGATGGTACGTGGTCGCGTGGCTCGATGTCACTTCACCGCTGCCGGATTTCTTGCACCAGATGACCAGCGACGAGTTCGCGCTCAACTGCACCGTGTACGCCTCGCCGCAGCCGTCGAATAGCCGCTCGGGAACGTGGCGGATGGTGTACGTGGCGGCGTCCGAGCGCCGAAACGCCTCGACGCCCGACTCGATATCGTAGGCGATGCGCGTCGCGCCGTCCGTGCAGGCGCAGAGCAGTACAACGGCCGCGAGGCAGGCAGCTCGAATCAGCATCTGCGACTCGATTACCGGAACCACTTATTGTCGCCGATTTCGGCATCCGCGATGCGCAACGCTCGCGCTGCAACGCAAGGCCGTTGGTCTACGTCAAAAGCATGTCCCAAGTCCAGCGGCCGGCGCGGCGACGCCGCGAGTGCAAGAACTGCCGGCACCTGCCCGAATCGGCTATGCTGCGTCGTTCGATTCCGAGGCAAGGAGCGGCAACATGGCGGCAACGACATCGATGGGCAGCATCAATCCGGGCAACGAGCTGGCAGGCAAGGTGGCGCTGGTCACGGGCGGCGCACGCAATATCGGAGCGGCAACCTCGCTTGCACTCGCGCAAGCCGGCGCGGCAGTGGCGGTGAACACGCGCAAGTCGCGCGAGGATGCCGACCGTGTCGTCGCCGAAATACGGGAAAACGGCGGTCAGGCGGAAGTCTTCATGGCCGACATTGCCGACCCGGACGCGGTGAAGCGGATGGTGGACGGCGTGATCGAACGCTTCGGCAAGGTCGACATCCTGGTGCTGAACGCTTCGGTGCGCAAGGAAACGCCGTTTCTCGAGATCAGCGCCGAGGAGTGGCGCAGCATCATGGCGATCTCGCTCGATGGCTCGTTTCATCTCGCACAGGCGTGCCTGCCCTCGATGCTCGAGGCCGGCGGCGGCAGCATCGTGACGCTCGGCGGCACGCAGGCACTGTCCGGAGCCAGCCGGCGCGTGCACGGTTCGGTCGCAAAACACGGGATGCTAGGTCTGACGCGCGCGCTCGCGCGGGAATTCGCCGAGCAGAACATACGCGTTAATTGCGTCTCGCCCGGCCGGATGGACACCACGCGGGCGGCCGGGCGCACGGTACGCGGCGACGCGAAGGGAATTCCCATGGCCCGGTTGGGCGATCCGCGCGAGGTCGCGGATACGGTCCGGTTTCTCTGTGGACCGGGGGCGAGTTACATCACCGGTCAGCTGCTTTATGCCAACGGCGGGTTGGTGATGTATTGAGTGCGTGAAGAGTGAAGAAGTGAAGAGTGAAAGGAGAACGCCCGCAGCGCCTTCACTCTTCCCCCTGTACCTCTGCCGTCCAGCGCCTCACGCTAATACAAACATCGGCATCGAAGTTCCGTTTTCGGTCTTCTTGAAGGTGAGCTTCACCTTCTGCCCGATCTTGACCGTGTCCAGATCACAATCGACGATGTTGGTCAGGACGCTGATGCCTTCGTCCAGCGTCACATACGCGATGCAATAGGGAATCGGGCCGGCCCGGCGCGTCACGCTGTAGCTGTAGATCGTGCCGGTGCCTTTCGCTTCCACCCAGTCGAGCTTGGTGCTGAAGCAGAAGGGGCAGATGGCGCGCGGGAAGTGGTGCACTTCCTTGCAGTCGTTGCACTTCTTGAGCAGCAGCTTGCCTTGCCCGGCCGCCTCGAAATAGCGCTCGTCGCCGACGTTGAGCATGGGGTCCGGCAGCTTCCTGTCCTGATATGGGGTTGCCATCGTCCTACTCCCTTTCCATGATGACCGTGGCACTGCCGTGCCGGTGTCCGAGCGAGCCGCCGGTGCCGTGCGCGAGCGCAATGTCGCAGTTCTTCACCTGCACGGCGGGATGCGCCTCGCCGCGCAATTGCCGCACGGCCTCGATGACCTTGGTCATGCCGCCGCGATTGGCCGGGTGGTTGTTGCACAGCCCGCCGCCGTCGGTATTGAACGGGAACTTGCCGCTGCCCGAGATGAGATTGCCGTCGGCGACGAACTTGCCGCCTTCGCCCTTCTTGCAGAAGCCCAGATCCTCGATCTGCATCACGACCGTAATGGTGAAGCTGTCGTAGATCGAGGCGTACTTGACGTCGGAATGCTTGACGCCGGCTTCTTCGAACGCACGCGGTCCGGACCAGGCCGCGCCGGAATAGGTCAGGTCGAGCTTGCCGCCCATCGTATGCTTGGGCGCCTCGGCCGTTCCGAGAATCTTCACCAGCGGCCGCTTCAGCTTCTTTGCGATCTCGGGCCGGGCGACGATCAGAGCGCCGCCGCCGTCGCTCACGACGCAGCAATCGAGCCGGTGCAGGGGGTCGGCCACCATCGGCGACTCCAGCACGTCCTTCACCGTCACCACCTCGCGCAGCATCGCGTTCGGATTGTGTTGCGCATGATGCGAGGCGGCCACCTTCACCCAGGCGAGTTGCTCGGCGGTCGTGCCGTACTGATACATGTGCCGCATCGCCGCCATGGCGTACAAGTTGACCGTCACCGGGCCATAGGGAATCTCGAACGGCTCTTCGGGCACGCCGGTGCCGCGGCTGCGGACCTGGGTGCCGGACGAGCCCTCCGAGCGCGGCCGGCCGGAAAGCGTGATGAGGGCGACGTTGCACTTGCCGCTGGCGATGGCTTCGCACGCATGGCCGACGTGCACCAGGTAGGACGAACCGCCGGTGTCGGTCGAATCGATGTGCTTCAACCTGAGACCCATGTAGTTCGCCATGCTGATGCCGCCCATGCCGGGCGCGTCGCCGGCACAGAAGTAGCCGTCGATGTCGTCCTTGGTCAGGCCCGCGTCCTCGATCGCGCCCTTGGCGCATTCGGCGTGCAGCTGCGCCACCGATTTTTCCGGCGCCTTGCGCGTGGGATGCTCGTAAGCGCCCACGATGTACGCCTTGCCTTTGATCGTCATAGAACCCCCTCAAGGAATGTCGAGCAGAAATTCATTGTACCCGTCTGGCCGTGGCTCGGCCGCTGCCGCCGCGTGGGCGTTCCGGTGCGCGGGCCGTTCGGCGTCGTCCATATGACGAAACGCTGGATTTCAGGCGCTCACCTCGAGCAGGATCTTGCCGATGTGCGCGCTCGATTCCATGCGGGCGTGGCTGGATGCTGCCTGCTCGAGCGAAAAAACGCTGTCGATCACCGGGTCGATGCGGCCGCCCAGATGCGGCCAGACGCGCGCCATCAGCTCATCCACGACCGCACGCTTCTTGTCGAGCTCCAGCGGGCGCATGCGCGATGCGGTGACGACGGCACGCTTCGCCGCGACGTCGCTCAACGACACGCAGAATTCTACCGGCCCGCCGGTGGAGATGTGCACCAGGCGCCCGTCCGTCGCGAGCGATTCGACGTTGCGCTTGGCATAGGCGCCGCCTACCATGTCGAGGATCACGTCGACGCCGCGGCCGCCGGTAATGCGCTTCACCTCGGCGACGAAATCGGCATCCTTGTAGTTGATCGCGTGCTGCGCGCCGAGCTTGAGGCACGCATCGCACTTCGCTGCCGAGCCCGCCGTGGCGATCACATTCGCACCTTCCAGCCGCCCGAGCTGGATCGCGGTCGTGCCGACGCCACTGGAGCCACCGTGCACCAGCAGCCACTCGCCCTTCGCAAGGTGCCCCAGCGTGAAGACGTTGAACCAGGCCGTGAACATGGCCTCGGGCAGGCACGCCGCCTGCTTCAAATCGTAGCCAGCGGGAATCGGCAGCACGAGCGGCTCGAGCGCGATGCAGTATTGCGCGTAGCCGCCGCCGTTGACCAGGGCGCAGACGCGATCGCCCGGCTTCCAGCGGGTGTTGCCGGGGCCGACCTCGACGACCTCGCCCGCCACTTCCAGGCCAGGGATGTCGGTCGCGCTTTTCGGTCCGAAACCGCGCTTGCGCTGGCTGCAGTCGTGCCGGTTGATGCCGGCATAGGCAACCTTGATCAGGACTTCGCCGGCTGCCGGCCGCGGCACCGGACGGGCCCCGGGTCTAAGCATTTCCGGGCCGCCGGCTTGGGCGATTGTTATTGCGGTCATCGTGGCAGGCAGCATGCAGAATCTCCGTTCAGGCGGTGGGTGAGCGAACAAAGGTTGGCATTCTACTGTGCATGCCGCTGGGTTCCTGCAGCGGCGTGGCATGATTGTTCCAGTTTATTATCGGACCCCGGCTGACCCGCCGGAGACAAGGAGCAGGATTTGGAGCAGTGGGTCGCGGACGCAACGGCGTTCATCGCCGCCAACGGTCGCTGGGCGGGGCCGGCGGTATTCGCGCTCGCCTTTGCCGAATCGCTCGCGTTCTTCTCGCTGTTGGTGCCGTTCACCGCGATGATCGTCGCCTCGGGCACGTTGATCGGCGCCGGCACGCTCGATCCGTGGCTGATCCTGCCTTGGGGGATACTCGGCGCCTGCCTGGGCGACGCGGTCTCCTACTGGATCGGACGCTACTTCGGCCGCGGGGTGCCGCGGCTGTGGCCCTTCCGCAAAGACCCCGGCCTGATCGAATGCGGTCATCGCTTTTTTCTGCGCTGGGGCGTGTTGAGCATCTGCCTGGGACGTTTCTTCGGCCCTTTGCGCGCGGTCGTTCCGCTCGTGGCCGGCATGATGGCGATGCCGCAGGGGCGTTTCCAGGTCGCCAACGTCGCCTCGGCGATCGTGTGGCTGCCGCTGCTGATGACGCCGGGCGCCCTGGCCGGCAGCGTTTTGAAGGACGTGCCGGACTTCGGCGAACGTACCTTCCTCTATGTCTTCGTCGCTTTCCTCGTTTTTCCGCTCATGGTCGGATTGTTCGCCTGGCTGCGCAAGCGCCGGCGGGCGTAACATCGGGAATGCCGTGCCAACTGTCGGGAGAGTGCCATGAACGATATCGCAGCCGTCGCCGATCCGGACGTCGTCACCGCGCCCATCAGCTACGCACTCGATACGGGCGAAAAGCTGGTCAACGAGACCTTCGGGCCCAACAACATCCGGCGGCACACGACCGGCAGCTACGAAAGCAAGATGATGCCGATCCGCAACGCGCGGCCGCTGCGGGCGAGCTTGAGCCTGGATCGCCAGGGCTTCGTCCTGGTGGACCATGCGACGCAAATGCGCGATTTCTTCGATCCCGAGGAGCTGAAGCGCGTCTACTATGCCGAGGCAGTCGAGCTGGTGAAGCGGGTCTCGGGCGCGGTGCGCGTGTTGCTGTTCGATCACACCTTGCGCTCGGGCGACGAGCAGGAGCGGGAATCACGCCTCATTCGCGAGCCGGTGCTGTCGGCGCACAACGACTACACCGAATGGTCGGGGCCGCAGCGGGTGCGTGATCTTCTGCCCGAGGAGGCGGAGACCTTGCTCGCGCGCCGTTTCGCCATCATCCAGGCTTGGCGCTCCATCGCGCATCCGATCGTAAAGAATCCGCTGACGATCGCGGATGCGCGCACGGTCGCCGCCGAAGATCTGCACGTGAGCGAGCGACGTTATCCGGGCCGGGTCGGCCAGACCTACCGCCTGAGCTACAACCCGGCGCACCAGTGGCACTACTTTCCCGACATGCGCCGCGACGAAGCACTGGTGTTCAAAGTGTTCGATTCGAAGCAGGACGGCCGCGCCCGCTTCGTTCCGCACACCTCGTTCGAGAATCCGCTGGCGCCGGCGGATGCGTTGCCGCGCCGGAGCATCGAGATCCGCACGCTCGCGTTCTTCGACGAGGACAATTGATCCTCAGTTCATCAAGATCCCGGTGTCCTTGATGAGCTTGCCGTACTTGTCGATCTCCCGCTTGAGGTATTGCGCATAGACTTCGGGCGGGCTGCCGATCGGCTCGTAGCCTTGTTCGAGCTGGCGCTTGCGGATGGCGGGCGCCCGCAACGCTTCGCTCACCGCCGTATAGAGCGTTTTCACCACCTCGTCCGGCGTGCCGCGCGGGACCGACACCGCGAACCACTGACTGATGTCGATCCCCGGGAAGCCCGACTCTTCCATCGTCGGCACATCGGGCACGGCGGGCGAGCGCTTCGACGTGCATACCGCGATGCCGCGCAGCCGCCCGCTCTGCACGTGCGCCGTCACCACCGGCAGCGTGAAGATCGAAATGATGACGTGGCCGCCGAGGGTGTCGGCGACTTGCGGTCCGCCGCCCTTGTACGGGACATGTATCAGATCCACCTTGCCGCGCAGGCGTAGCAGCTCGCCCACCAGGTGATGCGGACTGCCGACGCCGGTGGTGCCGTAGGTGAGCGAGCCGGGATGCCGGCGTCCGAGCGCGATCACCTCCTTTACCGTCCTGCCCGGGAACGACGGGATCGACACGATGATGGTCGGCGTGGTCGCGACCTGAGTCACCGGGCGCAGATCGCGCAGCACGTCGTAGGCCATTTTCTTGAACACGTGCTGGTTCAGCACCAGCTCGGGCGAGGCGGAGAGCAGCACCGTGTAGCCGTCGGGCGCGGCCTTGGCGACCAGGTCGGTGCCGAGCATGCCGGTCGCGCCGCCACGATTGTCGACCAGGACCTGCTGGCCGATGCGCTCGGACACATTGGCCATGATCGGGCGGGCCAGGATGTCGGTACCGCCGCCGGGCGGGTAGGGGACGATGACGCGAACGGGCCGAGTCGGATAGTTCTGGGCGAATGCCGGTGCAACGAGGACGACAGCCATCGCAGCGGCGAGCAGCGCCTGCCGCCGTACTCCATGCCGAGCCAACATGGTGTTCCTCCTCTTGGCTTATCTTTCCGCCGCCGTTCTGCGCAATGGCCAGCCGGGCGCGGCGGCATGCCGCCCTGAAAATCCGGGCGATCAATCCTACACCCAGTTCGCGCGGTCGGGACCGCGGAAAATCTCCACCGGATTCCCGTTGATGCGGGATGGCGGTACACTCCGCCGCCAGCATGCACCTGCACATCCTCGGCATCTGCGGGACGTTCATGGGCGGCATCGCAGCCATCGCGCGCGAGGCCGGCCATCGCGTCACCGGCTGCGATGCCAATGTCTATCCGCCCATGAGCACCCAGCTCGTTGCCCAGGGCATCGAGCTCATCGTAGGCTACGGTTCGGAGCAGCTCGCGCTCGGCGCCGACGTCTACGTGGTCGGCAACGTGGTCACGCGCGGCAATCCGCTCATGGAAGCAATCCTCGATCGGGGCCTGCCGTACACGTCGGGCCCGCAATGGCTCGCCGAGAACATCCTCTTCACGCGTCAGGTCGTCGCCATTGCCGGCACCCACGGCAAGACGACGACGACCGCGATGGCGGCCTGGATTCTCGAATGTGCGGGCCTGGAGCCCGGCTTTCTCATCGGCGGCGCACCGCTGAACTTCACCGTGTCGGCACGCTTGGGCGGGCGCGATGCGCCGTTCGTGATCGAGGCCGACGAGTACGACACCGCCTTCTTCGACAAGCGCTCCAAGTTCGTGCACTACCGCCCCCGGGTCGCAGTCCTCAACAACCTGGAGTTCGACCACGCCGACATCTTTCCCGACCTGGCGGCGATCGAGACCCAGTTCCACCACCTCGTGCGCATGCTGCCGCGCTCGGGGCTGATCGCCGTGAACGGCGCCGACGCGAACCTCGCGCGCGTGCTCGAGCGCGGCTGCTATACGCCAGTGGAATATTTCGGAGCTGACGATGGCTGGCAAGCGGGCGCGCCCGACGAGCGGGGCGGCTGCGACATTTTCCACGCGGGCCGGCGCATCGGGACGCTGGCATGGGATCTGCTCGGCCGACACAATCAGCTCAACGCCTTGGCGGCCATGGTGGCGGCAGGGCACTTCGGCGTCGCTGCGCACGTGTCGATCGAGGCACTGGCGGGTTTTCGCAACGTCAAGCGCCGCCTGGAGCGGATCGGCGAAGCGTGCGGCGTCGCCGTGTACGACGACTTCGCGCATCACCCGAGCGCGATCGAAACCACTATCGCCGGCTTGCGCGGCAAGATCGGCCGGCGACGGATCATCGCGGTGCTCGAGCCGCGCTCGAACACGATGAAGCTCGGGGTGTGGCACGATGCGTTGGGCGACAGTCTCGCCGGCGCGGATCGCGTGTTCTGCTTCGGCGGCGGCAATGGCTGGGATGTGCGCTCGGCGCTGGCGGGGCTCGGAGACAAGGCCGTGGTGATCGACGAGCTCGATGCGCTGATCGAGGCAATCGCCGCCGAGACGCACGCCGGCGATTCGGTGCTGGTGATGAGCAACGGCGGCTTCGGCGGCCTGCACGGCAAGCTACTCGGGCGTCTCACAAATAAATCGAGCGTGGGGGGAACTGTGGGGTGAGGGAGGTCTCTAATTTGCGCGTGAATTGATCCGATGGATCGCGCCGAGTGCTCATCAGGGAGCGAGTGGCGACGTTCACGGTTTCGGGGGCTGCCCAAACGGTGGCCCTTTCTCATTCTTGGGCGTGACGCCACCGGCCACAAGCCGGCGAGTGCATGGAGACAGTGCAATGACGCAGGAACGACAGCAGAACCGGACGCGTACTCGCGTCGAGATCATCGGTGTGCGCAGCGGCGTGGGCGGGCGCGATGCCGGCGCAGCGGGCGCGGTGAACAGCCTGCGTGCGGCCGGGCTGGCCGAGCGTCTGCAGGCAGGCGGACTGGATGCGCGCTGGGGCGCAATATTGCAGCCGGCTCGCGGCCACGCAGCCCAGCCCACCGCGGCGATGTCGCGGCTCGGGCCTCGGTTGGCGCAAGCGGTGAGCGATGCGATCGGCAATGGCGCGTTCCCGCTCGTGATCGGCGGCGACCACTCGTGCGCGGTCGGCACCTGGAGCGGTGTTGCGGCGGCGAACCGCGGGCGCGGAACCCTCGGCCTGCTCTGGGTCGATGCTCACCTCGACAGTCACACGCCGCAGACTTCGCATACCGGGCTGATCTACGGCATGCCGCTCGCCGCCCTGCTCGGCCACGGCGATGCTGCCTTCACCGATTGCCTGGTGCCGGGCGCCAAGGTACTGCCGCAGCACGTGTGCGTGCTCGGCGCCCGCAGCTACGAGCCCGAAGAACGGGCGCTGCTCGATCGCATCGGCGTGCGCGTAATCGGCATGGAAGAGATCACGCGCCGCGGCGTGGCCGATGCGCTGGCGGAAGCGGTTGCGATCGTTGGTGGCGCGCCGGCCGGTTACGGCATCACGCTCGATCTCGATGTAATCGATCCGCGCGACGCGCCCGGCGTGGGCACGCCGGCGCCGGGTGGCATGCGCGCGCAGGAGCTGATCGAAGCGCTCGCGCTGGTCGCTGGCGATTCGCGCCTGCGCGGCTTCGAGATCGCGGAGTACAACCCGCGGCGGGACCGCAACGGCGTCACACTCGAGCACGCGCTGGCGATTGCCGAGATGGTCCTCGGCGCCGGCTCGGGCGAGGCTCTCCAGCGGATTGCCCGCGTCGCGTAGCTTCCTTCTGCTCAGGCCACGCGCAGCTCCTCGAGCTGCGCGTCGATGCGGCCTGCACCGATATCCAGAAAGCCCACCGAGACGGGCAAGCGGAAGCGGCGCGGGCCGGCGCTACCGGGATTCACGTAGAGCACTGCCCCGCGCTGTTCCACGCGCGGCCGATGCGAATGCCCGCTGACGACCACGTCGAACCCCTCGGCTTGCGGATCGATCGCGAGCGTCGCGAGGTCGTGCACGATCAGGATCCGCACGCCTGCCACCGGCACGACCGCGGTCTCCGACAGCGCGTCCGCCCACGGGCCGTGGTCGTTATTGCCTCGAACCGCGCTCAACGGCGCGATGGCCTCGAGCTGGTCGAGAACGACGCGTGTACAGATGTCGCCGGCGTGCAGTATCCGATCGACGCCGGCGAGCGCATGACGCGCTTCTTCGCGCAAGAGGTTGTGCGTGTCCGAGATGAGGCCTATACGCATCGCACGAAGAGTTGTAGCAGTGCCGTTTCGTCAGCAAGCGCCGCGCCCCGCGCGCGAGGCATGCATGGTCGATTGCTCACCCTCACCCTCGGTCCCTCTCCCGGAGGGAGAGGGAAGACAAACTTCCTTCTGCCAGGCGAGAGGTAAGACACGCTCCCCTCTCCCTCCGGGAGAGGGGCTGGGGGGTGAGGGGTGAGGGCGGGAATTCGCGGACCATAGCGGCGCGAGCTTACCGGGCGAGGGGCCCCACTTGTGGGGATCGACCGCAAAGCGAGTCGACGCCAACCGCCGGAGCACCGATCGTTGAGCCTTCGCCAAGCTGGTCGAGGCGGTCCGCGCCGACCGAACGGCATCGGCCTGCATGCCGATGCGCGCACTGCAAGTGAGGGAGACACCGTCAGGCCGCAGTCAACCCGCCATCGATCACCAGCGTCTGCCCGGTCACGTACGCCGCATCGGGGCTCGCCAGGTACGCGACCGCCGCGGCCACCTCTTCCGGCAGGCCGAAGCGGCCGCTCGGAATGCGCGCCAGCATGCGTGGGCGCGCCGCCGGGTCGGCATCGAAGTGTGCCTTGCGCGAAGGCGTCTCCACCGTTCCGGGCGCAATCGCGTTCACCCGAATGCCGTGTGCAGCCCATTCGATCGCGAGCATGCGGGTCATCTGGATGATGCCGCCCTTGGCGATGCCGTAGGTCGAGCGCTCGGCGAGCCCGACCAGCCCGTGGGTGGATGCGAGGCTCACGATCGCGCCGGGTCGTCCGGCCGCGACCAGGTACCGGCCCATCTGCTGGCTCATGAAGAACGTGCCGCTCAGCATGACGGCGATCACGTCGTTCCATTCCTCGCGCGAGACCTCCAGGGCGCTGCGGCGTAGCGTGATTCCGGCGTTGTTCACCAGCACGTCCAGCGTGCCGAACGCCTGCACGACTTGGGCGAACGCGCGCTCGATGCTCGCCTGGTCGCGCAGTTCGAGCTCGACCGTGTGCGCGCGCCGGCCGAGCGCCTCGATGGCGTGCACGGTGGTCAGCAGCTTTTCCGCAGTCGGATCGGACACGGCGACATCGTAGCCTTCGCGCGCCAGGCGCAGCGCGATCGCAGACCCCAGACCTTGCGCAGCGCCGGTCACCAGCGCCGTCCGGCTTGCGGTGCTCATGCCGCCTCCGACCCGTCCAGGCAGATCCATCGCCAAGCCTCTAGCGGCTTAGCGCCCTTCGCTTTGCGGTCGATCCCCACTGCGCGGGGCAACCTCCGAACCGTAGCGGCAGATGAACCGCCAAGCCGTCGGTGGCCGGCGTTGCTCGCTTTGCGGTCGATCCCCGCAAGCGGGGCGACCTCCGAACCGTAGCGGCAGATGAACCGCCAAGCCGTCGGTGGCCGGCGTTGCTCGCTTTGCGGTCGATCCCCGCAAGCGGGGCCCCTCGCCCGGTAAGCTCGCAACGACCCCCCTCGCCCGGTAAGCTCGCAACGACCCCCCTCGCCCGGTAAGCTCATGGCGCCGCTTCCGGTTGGGACCAGGAAGCGCGTTGGGGCCGTTTCGCGCTCATGGGTTGAACATGCCGACCCATTCGGCCCGCGCCTTGCTCATGTCCGCAGTCGAAATCTTGGCCCAGTCCATTTTGATGACGTTCAGGCTGTCGATCGGCGGCGCGTATTCGGGCAGCGGGCTCTTGAAGCCGCTGCGCCCGGAGATGAGCGCCTCGCCGTTGACGACGATCTTCTGGCCCTCCTCCGAAAGCACGAAGTCCAGCCAGAGCTTGGCTGCGTTCGGATGCGGCGCCTTGGCGGTGATGAACTGCGCCTGCGGCAGCAGCACCACACCTTCCTTCGGCAGGATGAACTTGAGCTTGCCGCCTTTCTGGTTGAACTGATAGGCGCGGGTCGGCATGCCGGACCAGGTGAGCTGGTACTGGCCGGTCACGAGCTGGCTGGCGATCAGCTCGGAGCGCAGCGCGAGCACCGGCTTCATCGCGGCGAGCTCCTTGAAGAAGTCGATTCCCAGCACGTCGCGATGCGCCATGTAGGTGGCCAGATACGTCACCGACTTGCTGGCATCGCCGATCGTCAGCCGGCCCGGTTGCACGGCGCCCAGCACGTCCTTGTACGAGCTGCTCTTGAAGTCGAGCTTGTCGCTGCTCCACATCGGCACGAACAGGTACGCGCCGTTGAAGGCGAAGTAGCCGTCGAGCCCGAGGCCTTTTTCCATCGCCGCCTTGTATGCCGGGTACTGGGGCGAGTCGTACTTCATCACGTGACCGGCGCGCACCTTTTCGTGCACCCAGGGCAGAGACGCGATGCCGACCACGTCGATGGTCACGCGCCCGGCGCCGAATTCCTGGTCGACCCGTGTCACCAGCGCGCCGGTCGCCGACAGGCTGTAATTCACCTTGAAGCTCGACGGCAGGCCGTAGTATTTGCGGAAGCCCTCGGCCAGCGCGTTGTTGGTCGACGGCTGTATGACGGCGTCCCAGTAGCTGATCTCGCCTTCCTTAGCCGCTTGCGCGATCGTCTTGCGCAACGCGTCCTGAGCGCCGGCCGCCGCCGCCTTCACGGCTGGCGGGTCGTCGGCGCCGTAGGTCGCCAGCGGCGCCGACGTAAGCACAAGGGTTGCGGCGAGCCCCAGGATTGCGGCCAATTTCGACATGCTCTTTCTCCTCGTCATGAACGTGTGTGCTGAAACGTTTGCGGTCGATGAATCACGCTCTAGCGCGCGGATAGACGATACAGTCTTGCGCGCGCACGTTGACTGCCACCTCGACGCCGGTTGCGATCGGGAACTCGCCGGGCGCGAGCACGCGCAGCGTGAGATTGCCCGCCTCGACCAGATAATCGACGTTGAGGCCGAGATAGACGCTGGCGGCGACCGTGCCGCGAAACGTATTCTCCGGCAACGTCGCGGCTTGCGCGGGCGCGATCGCGACGCGCTCGCTGCGGAACGCGACGCTGACAGGCATCCCGGCCGCGGCGGCCTCGGCGCGGCGCCAGGGGCAGCGCAGCCGGCAGCCGTTGGCGAGCGCGACCTCGACGCTCATGGCGCCGTCCGCGCCTCGTGGCGCTGCCGCTTCGACGCTGCCATCCAGGATGTTGTCGAAGCCCAGGAAGTGGGCGACGAACGGCGTCGCGGGCTGCGCGAACAGCTCGCGCGGCGCCGCCATCGCTTCCACCACGCCGTGGTTCATCACGATCACCTTGGTGGAAAGCGCCAGCGCCTCTTCCTGATCGTGGGTGACGTAGATCGCAGTGAAGCCGAGCCTGTCCTGCAGCAGCTTCAGCTCCGTGCGCATCTGGTGGCGCAGGCGCGCGTCGAGATTCGACAGCGGCTCGTCGAACAGCACCAGCCGCGGTTCGTGCACGATCGCGCGGGCGAGCGCCACGCGCTGCTGCTGGCCGCCGCTCAGGTTGGTCGCGGGCCGCTCGCCCAGGCCGTGCAACCCCACCAGGTCGAGCGCCTTGCCGACCCGCTCGGCAACCTCGGCCGCGGCCACGCGCCGAATCTTGAGCGGGAAGCCGACGTTTTGCGCCACGCTCATGTGTGGCCAGACGGCGTACGACTGGAACACCATCCCGATCTGGCGCCGCTCGGGCGGGCGGTTCAGCCCCTGATCGCTGTCGTAGACGATCTCTTCGCCGATGCGGATGCGGCCGGCATCCGGCGTTTCGAGCCCGGCGATCGAGCGCAGCACCGTGGTCTTGCCGCAGCCGCTCGGTCCCAGCAACGACACGGTGCTCCCCTGTTCGACGTCGAACCCGACGCCCTTGAGCGCTTCCATGGCGCCGAAGGACTTGCGCAAGGCTTCGACGCGAACGAAGTGCTGCTGCACGGCGGTGAGCGGCGGGGTGGAAAGTGGTTCTGAAAGTGGCTCTGCGATCTGGTTCATGGCGCGGCTAGTTTTCCAGCAGGGAGCTGCGGGTGAGGCGGAACAGCACGAAGGCAACGAACAGCAGCAGCGCCTGGATGACCGCGAGCGCTGCGACGTAGCCGAAATTCATCTCGCCCATGATCACCATGGCCACACTGATGGTCTCGGTGCCCTGGGCGTAGAGCAGAATCGTCGCTCCCAGCTCGCGGATGAAGATGACGAAGAGCATGAGCCACGCCGCCAGGATCGCCGGCCAGATGAGCGGAAGCACGATCATGCGCATCGTCTGCAGCCAGGTGGCGCCGCCGGCGCGCGCGCTCTCCTCCAGGTCGGTGCTGAGCGAGACCAGCATGGCCGAGATGCCGCGAGTCGCGAACGGCAGGAAGCGGGCGATGTAGGCGATGAGTATGATCCATAAGGTGCTGTAGAGCGGCGTGCGCAGCGCAAGGATCAGGAAGCCGAGCCCCAGGATGATGCCCGGGATGCCGATCGGCAGCGACAGGAATGCGTCCATGATCGTGCGCAGGCGGCTGCGGCCGCGTTGCAAATAATACGACTGCAGTGTACCGACGAGCACGCCTACCGTCGCACCGAGCGTGGCGACGATGAGGCTGTTCATCATGGCGCGCCGGGCCATGTCGTGATTGAACAGCACGAACTCGAAATTGGCGAGCGTAAAGCTCGCTGGCTCGGGTTTCCCCGTCCATAGCGGCGACAGCGCCACCATGACGAGCGCCGCCATCGGCGCCACGACGCCACCGCCGATATAGACGAGCTCCAGCGCGAGCGCGGCCATCTTCCAGCGGCCGAGCTGAACGGTGCGCGGCCGGTATCCCTTGCCCGTCACCGTCGCGAAGCTGCGCCGCGAGAGGTAGTTGCGCTGCATCAGCGTGATCAGTACCGTGACCGCCATCACCATCACGCCAATGGCCGAGGCGAGCCCGTAGTCCGACGGGTATTGCACCAACTGAAACACCGTGGTCGGAATGGTGCGAATACCGTGCGGCGAGGCGAGGGCGAGCGGCACGTCGAACAGGCCCGCGCTGGTGACGAACACCACCAGCGCCCCCGAGAGCAATGCCGGCATCATGAGCGGCGCGGTGACGTGGCGCAGCGTCAACCAGAAGCCTGCGCCGTGCGCCCGCGCCGCATCCTCCAGCGCCGGGTCCATGCGCCGCATGGGGCTGATGATGAAAAGATAGACGTAGGGCGTATAGAAAAGCGCCAGCACCCAGATTACGCCGCCGACCGAATAGATGTTGAGCATGTCGGCAGGCAAGCCCAATGCCGCCAGCAACTGGTTGAGCAATCCCACGTTCGGCGCCGCGAGATAGGTCCAGCTGACCGCACCGACGAACGGCGACAGGAAGAACGGAATCAGGTTGAGCGTATCGAACCAGTTGCGCCCGGGCAGATCGGTGCGGGCGACGATCCAGGCGAGCCCGAGGCCGAACAGGCAGGCGAGCAGCGTCGCCCCGGTTCCCATGATCGCCGTCATGCCAAGCGCTTCCCAGAAGCGCTTGTTGCCGAACATGCCGATGAAGTTGCCCAGCCCCGCCGCAAGGCTGCCATCCTCGCCGACGAGGAGGCTGCGCACCACGGTGGCGAGAAACGGGCTCGCGATCAGGACAACGCCGATCGCGACGGCGAGCGCCGGCAGCCATCCTTGCGGCGACTTGAGCGTGCGCAATCCGGCGAACGTCCGCGCCCGCGCAGGCGCGGACGGCAGGCGCACCGTGCCGTCAGCCATGCGTGCGCGTCTGCCGCGTCACGCCGGCGCCTCCGAACGGTCGATGCGAATGAACCGCCGAGGCTCTAGCGCCCAGGCGGCGATTCGCTTTGCGGTCGATCCCCACTGCGTGGGGCCCCTCGCCCGGGAAGCTCATGTCGCCGCCCCTCGCCCGGTAAGCGAACGACGACCGCCCCTCGCCCGGTAAGCTCACGCCTGAACCTGCGCCGCGAACCACTCGTGGATCTGGCCGCCGTTCCAGAACAGCACGTCCTTGTGCTTGCGCAAGGACGCGAGCATGGCGTCGAAATACTTGATGCGGTGCGCCGCGCCCGAGACATACGGATGCACGCCGAAGGCGAGGATGCGCGTGCTCTTGGCCGATTCCTTGTACAGGGCGTTGAACGCGTCCTTGACGCGCTTCAGCATCGCATCGGACTCGTGCAGCCCGGTGATCATGATGGTGATGTCGTTCAGCTCGGCCGAATAGGGCACCGAGAGAATCGGACCGGATGCGGTCCGCGCCCAGAACGGCTGATCGTCCATCACCCAGTCGCCGAACCAGCTGAAGCCGGCGGCGGCGACGTGATCGAGCGTGGCCCAGGTCTGGCCGCGGCCGGGACCGAGCCAGCCGCTCGGCGGCTTGCCCAGGAAGCGCGTGAGCACCTCCTTGGTGTGGCGGATCATGGCGGGCTGGTCTTCGATCTTGTGGATCGGGATCTGTTCGTAGGTATGCGCCATGAATTCGTAGCCTTCGTCGCGCAGCGCGGCGGCAATGCGCGGGCGCGTTTCGCACACCTTGGCGTTGATCGACACCGTGGGCTTGATGCGATGACGGCGCAACGACTCGATCAGTCGCCAGATGCCTACCCGCATGCCGTACTCGTGCCAGCCCCAGTTCTGGATGTCGGGAATCACGGCTTGCCCGCCCGGCGGCACCGACAGCCCGCGCGGCACCGGCCGCTCGATGCTCCATTCCTCGATGTTGAGCACCGGCCATACGATCATGCGCGCGCCGCGCGGCAGCTTCAGCTTCGGCCGATCGACGATGGCCGAATAGTCGAAGCGCTCGGTCGGGCGCAGGGCCGTTTCCTCTGTCGGCGCGATTGCCGGCAGGGCGTGCAGATTTTGTCCCGGCATGTTCTCTCCTCCCGTCGATTCTCGCCGGACAAGTCTACCGCAAGATCGCTTGGCCGCGTTGACAAGCGGCACGCCTTCACAAGTGGCACGCGTTCACAAGCGGCACGCGTTCACAAGTGGCACGCGTTGACAAGCGGCCCGGGCCGAACGAGCATCGGTGTTTTCGTGCCCGGAGGTGCGCCATGGCGGATATCGAAACGCGCAACATCAGCATCGGGGAGATGAATCAGTACATCGCCCGCTTTCGCGATCTGAAAGGCTCCGAGGAGGCGTTCGTCGACAGCCGCTTGCCGGGCTCGCGCCGCAACAAGATCAACATCATTGGCAACGGTGTGGTCGAGCGTACGGATTTGCCGGATTTGCGGCCGAACATTCCGCTGCCCGCGCACGGCTTCAATCTCGGCATGATCCAGTGCGAGCCGGGCAACGGCACCAAGCTGCACGCGCATACCACCGAGGAAGTCTTCATGCCGCTGATCGGGCCGTGGGTGGTGACCTTCATGACCGACGAAGGCGAGCGCGAAATCGTGCTGCAGCCGTTCGACACCGTGCACGTGCCGGTCGGGGTGTATCGCGGCTTTCGCTACGTGGGCGAGGGCAAAGGAACGCTGCTCACGCTGATCGGCGGTCCGGATTGTGGCAAGGTGCAGTGGTATCCCGGGGTGCTGCAGGAAGCGCAAGGGACCGGGCTCGCGCGCGACCACAAGGGCAATCTGGTGGTCGATACCCAGGTGGCATGACGCGAGGAAAACCACACCACCCCGTCACTTCGTGACACCCCTCCTCGTGAGAGGAGGGGAAAGACACCACCCCGTCACTTCGTGACACCCCTCCTCGTGAGAGGAGGGGAAAGACACCACCCTGGCGCTTCGCGCCACCCCGCCTCGTGAGAGAGGAGGGGAAGCCACACCACCCCGTCACTTCGTGACACCCCGCCTCGTGAGAAGAGGGGAAACCACACCACCCCGGCGCTTCGCGCCACCCCGCCTCGTGAGAGGCGGGGAGAATAAAGCATTCCCCTCCTCGACGAGGAGGGGCGGGACGCGACAGTGTCGCGGACGGGGTGGTCCGCCGAAAGCCCAAGGTAGTCCGCCGAAAGCCCAAGGTAGTCCGCCGAAAGCCCAAGGTAGTCCGCCGAAAGCCCAAGGTAGTCCGCCGAAAGCCCAAGGTAGTCCGCCGAAAGCCCAAGGTAGTCCGTCGAAAGCCCAAGGTAGTCCGCCGAAAACTCAAGGTCAACCTCGCATCGACTTCGACCTTCCCCTGATGCGCCAACCTCGCGTGCCGCCTCCCGTCATCGCATCGAACACCTCGCACACCGATGCCGAATCGGATTGCGCGAGGCCCAGCGCCATCGCCGCGTTATAGAGCGCCGCACAGTTGCTGAAAAGCGGCACCGGCGCGCCCACCGCGCGCGCCATGTCGCCGATCACCTGCATGTCCTTCTGCCACACTTCGACCTTCATCGTTGCCGGCCGATAACTCCGGTCCACCATGAAACGCCCGCGCAGGCGGTAGACGCCGGTGCCGATGATCGGGCTCGTCGCCACCAGCTTGTGCACGAGCTCTGGATCGAGCCCGAGCCGGCGTGCATAGGTGAGCGATTCGGCCGTCGCAACGTTGAGGATCGCGACCAGGTGATTGGCAACGAACTTCATGCGCGTGCCGTGGCCGAAGCGGCCGACGTAGGGCGCGTTGTCGGTGAATACTGAGAAAATCGGCCGCACCCGCCGGTACGCGCTCCTGGGGCCGCTCGCGTAGATCGTCCAGGCGCGCTCCTGCAAGCGCACCGCAGTGCCGCTGATCGGGCAATCCATGGCGATCGCGCCGGCGCGCGCGAGCCGATCGTGGGCGCGGTCCTTGTCGGCAAGCGGCAGCGTGCTCGATTCGACGACGACGAGCGGCGCGCGCCCCGACGGGCGGCGTGCGGCGGCGAGCTTTGCCACCACATCGTCGAGCGCGGCCACCGTCGCGAGCGAAGTGATGACCACGTCGGCTTGCTGCGCGACCGCAGTGGCGGTCGCCAGCGCCCGGCCACCGGCTCGTTGCAAGCGGGTCCGCGCGGCGCGATCCGGGTCGTAACCCACCACTGCGCGACCGGCGCCGAGCAGCGCCTGCGCCATGCCGCCGCCCATGATGCCGAGCCCGACGATGCCGACCGGCGCTTCGCTGCGGCTGCGCGCCACGGCCGCCTTGCGCGCCCGCGCGCCGGCCGTCTTGCGCCCCCTGGTCGCCATGCGCCTTATTGAGAATCCGGAAAGTGGCTGGCAAGCCGCTTTCCGCAATGCGCTCCCCTCTCCCTTCGGGGTGAGGCCGGGAATTCACGGACCATGGTCCGTGCCGGCCGAACGGCATCGGCCTGCATGCCGATGCGCGCCCTGCAAGGGAGGGGTTGTGGGTGAGGGAGCGAGCTGTAAAGCACTTATCGGAAGCTCGCTAGCTAGGCGTTGCGCTGCAGGAATGTCGCCAAGGCCGAATTGAACGCCTGCGGCTGCTCCAGATTGGAAAGATGCGCCGCCGATGGAATCACGGCCAGCTCCGAGCCGGGCAGGTTGTCGTGGATCTCGCGCGCCATCGCGGGCGGCGTGCCGGGATCCTGGTCACCGACGATCACCAGCGTGGGCGACTTGATCTCGCGCAGGCGCGAGGTGAGATTGATTTGCGGAATGGCGTGACAGCAGCCGACGAATCCCGCGACCGGCGTGGCGCGGATCGCTTGCGCGATGTCGGACACGATCTTCGGCCCGCTCTTGCGGAACGGCTCGGTGAACCAGCGCTCGAGCGTGGGCTGGGTGATCGGTTCCATCCCGTTTTCGCTGGCGGTCTTGATCCGTGCCTGCCACGTCGGCGCCGCATCTGGCGGATAGCTGCTGGTCGTGTCGGCCAGGGTCATGGTCTTGAAGATGCCGGGATATTTCAGGGCGAAGGTCTGGCCGATCATCCCGCCCATCGACAGGCCCACCCAATGGCAGCTGCGGATGCCGAGCGCATCGAGCAGCGCCTTGGCGTCGTCGGCCAGCTGGTCCAGCGTGTAAGCCCCGCCCGGGGCGCTGCTTTGCCCGTGCCCGCGCGTGTCGTAGCACAGCACCTTGTAGCGCTTGGAGAACTCCGCCACCTGCGGCGCCCACATGGCAACGTTGCACGCGAGCGAATGGCTGAACACCAGCCAGGGGCCGTCGCCGTCGATGGTGTAATGCGTTTCGATGCCGTTGGTCTGGGTCTTCATGGCGCCTCCTTAGGGATCATTGCGTATCGGACGACAGTTCGATACGGACACGGGGACACGACGCTTCCCTCTCCGATCATCGTAGCACGCGGCCTGCAACGTCTTGCTCCCGCCGTGCCCTCTATTGTCCGACGGAAAGCGTGACCTTCTGTTCGATCTTCTCCTGGCCGCGCACGATGGTGAGCGTGACCGTATCGCCCGGCTGATGGCGCTCGAGCAGCTCCAGCAGATCGTCCAGGGTCATTACGGGCTTGGCGTCGAACGCGACGATGATGTCGCCCAGGACCACATTGCCGTCGCGCGCACGCATGAACGGTTTGAGCCCGGCCTTCTCGGCGGGGCTGCCGGGCAGAACGCCGGCGACCGCCACGCCTTCCGGCAGCTTCAGCGCCTGCTGCAGCGCGGGCGGCGCAGCCTGGATGCCGATCGTCGGGCGCACGAACTTGCCTTCGCTGATGAGGCGTGGAACGATGCGGTTCACTTCGTCCACGGGGATCGCAAAGCCGATTCCGGCCGAAGCGCCAGAGGGGCTGTAGATCGCGGTGTTGACGCCGATCAAGCGCCCGGCGGAATCGAGCAGCGGGCCGCCCGAGTTGCCGGGATTGATCGCTGCGTCGGTCTGGATCACGCCGCGGATCGTGCGCTTGGTGACCGCCTCGATCTCGCGCTCGAGCGCGCTCACGATCCCGGTGGTGAGCGTCTGGTCCAGCCCGAATGGATTGCCGATGGCATAGACCTTCTGCCCGACCACGAGATCGCGGCTCGCGCCGAGCATGATCGGCTTGATCCTGTCCTTCGGCGCGCCGATGCGCAGCACGGCGAGATCGCGGTCCGGGAATGCGCCCACCAGCGCCGCATCCCAGGTGGATTGATCCTGCAAGGTCACGCGCGCGCCGCTCGCGCCCTCGATGACATGGAAGTTGGTGACGATATGGCCCGCCTCGTCCCACATGAACCCGGTGCCGGTCCCGCGCGGCACCTGCATCACGTCGAGCGAGAAGAATCCGCGTTGCAGACCGAGCGTGGTGATGTGCACCACCGAGGGCGACACGGTCTTGAATACGGCGATGTTGTTCTGCTCGTCTTCAGCCAGCGTGCCG
This sequence comes from Betaproteobacteria bacterium, assembly GCA_009377585.1. NCBI lineage: Bacteria > Pseudomonadati > Pseudomonadota > Betaproteobacteria > Betaproteobacteria bacterium. The sequence goes on along the minus strand of WHTS01000033.1, from coordinate 9,602 downwards.
CGCGCGATGACGGGCCGGGGCACGGCCTCGGGCGCCGAGCCCGGCAGCCGCATTCCTTCCCACGGCTGGAACCACCAAAGCAGCGCGGCGACGACGACGATGAGCAGCACCAGCCCGGTGGCGGCGCCTCGTTGCCGGCGCAGGGATGTGTGCGAATGCATGGCCATGCTGGAAACTCCTGCTCGCGGAAAATGCAGCTGATGCGCGCCTCGGTGGGCAAGCGGCTGTCCGCCCGGTGGCCCGAGCGGGCCGTCCGCCAGGCGAACCAAGCGGCTGTCCGCCAAGCGGACGGGCGCGTAAGCTTACACCGCCGATTGCGATTGCACGTCCAAAGCTCGGGGCCGGTAGAATCGTAAATTCGTTGCAATTCGTCATTCCCGCGCAAGCGGGAATCCAGAACGAGACTCCGCCTGGACCCCCGCGTTCGCGGGGGTGACGAACTTCTGACTCAGGACGCTACCAAGGAGTGCCGTTTGACCGTTCGTGTGACCGGCTCGACATCCACTGTTCCGACAACGAACCCACTCACCCGCCGCAGCACGCGCTGCACGCCCCTGCATGCGTGCGAACGGCCGCGGGACAGGCGCCGAGCGCGCCATCGCAGCCGCCTGGTCGCCATGATGTGCGCTCTCGCGCTGGCATGGCCGGCACCCGGTATCGCTGCCTCCCTGGATCCCGATACGACGGCGCGCATTCTCGCCGGGCTGCAAACCGAGGTGCCGCCGTCGCTCGATCTGACCGCAAGCGAATTGCGCGACTATGCCCGGGCAGCCACGGCACGCTGGAACGCGTACGAACGGCGCATCGGCACGCCGATGCAGCAATGGGCGCACGCCGAATTGCCGCCCGCCAAGGGCGCCACCGTGTTCTATCCTTTCGCCGGGCCGGATTTCGCCACCGTGCAGCGGTTGTATCCGGAAGCGAATCGCTACGTGCTGGTCGCCCTGCAGCGCGCCGAGGCGCCGCCCGCGCTTGCGCGCGCGAACGCCGCCGATCTGGCCGATTTTCTCGGCCGCTTCGGCGAGTCGTGGCAGCAGTTCGCGTCCATGGGTTTTTTCCGCACGCTCGATCTGGACGAGGAAGCGAAGAGGCCGGGGCTGCGTGCCGGCACCACCGGGCGGCTGATCGCCTTTGCCGCGCGCGCGGGCTACCGCATCGTGTCGGTCGAACCGGTGCGCGTGAACGCCGCCGGCGCGGGGCTCGAGCCGCATCCGGGGTCGCGCTCGGATCCCGCTACCTGGAGCTCGGTGCGCATCATGCTGGACAAGAACGGGCGCAAGGTCGAGCTCGATTACGTGCGCATGAATCTCGCCGATGCTTCCTTGAACGCGCGTCCCGAGCTGCGGGTCTGGATCGAGCGCATGGCGGCGAATCGCACGGTGTTGAAGGCCGCCTCGCACCTATTGCAGAGCGCGCGCTTCAGCGTCGTGCGCGATGCGCTGCTCGGGCATGCACCGAGCATCGTGCAGGACGAAACGGGCATCGAGTACAGTCGGCTGGCGAAGCACTTCGACGTCACGCTGTACGGCCGTTTCACCAAGCCGCACTCGCTCTTCGACAAGGAAGCGCAGCGGGCGCTGGCCGAGGCGTATCAGACGCAACCGAACGTCAAGCCGCTCACGTTTCGCGTCAGCTACCAGCGCGAGCCCGAGGCGAACCTGCAGGTAGCGGTGCGTGCGGGCTTGATTTCGGTCGGCGACAAGCGGTGATTATCGCCCCCCGTCGTCCACGCTGTCGCACGCACTCAAGTGCCCGATGTCCGCCCAGCACTGCACATCCCAGCCGCCGGTCGTGATCTCGACCCAGTTGACGCCGCAATTGGGTATGCCGAAATCGCGCGGCGCCGAAAACCCCAGCGCGCGCGCATGCCGATACACCATTTCGAGCACGCCGCCGTGGGTGAAAACGAGAACCTGCTCGCCGACGTGGCGCTCGGCGATCGACTTCACCGCGCCCAGCGAGCGCTGGTGGAAGACGCGCAGGCTTTCGCCGGTCTCGAAATCGTAGTCGGGGTCCTTGCGCTGAAAGCGCGCGTAGTGCTCGGGATAGCGGCTGCGCACCTCGGTATAGAGCAGCCGCTCGAAGATGCCGAAATGGCGCTCGCGCAGCGCCGCATCGAGCTGCAAGGGCAGGGCGAGCTTGCGCACGCTCGGCTCCGCGGTCTGGCGCACGCGGATGAGGTCGCTTGAATAGATGGCCGTGAAATCGTGCCGGTACAGCACCTCGGCTGCGGCCTGCGCTTGGGCGAGTCCCACGGCGCTCAATGGAACGTCGGTTTGGCCCTGGACGCGGCCTTCGGCGTTCCATTCGGTTTCGCCGTGGCGGACCAGGCAAAGACGCGTGATCGGCATGTCGTCGGTTCTTCCCTGTGGTGGATCGGAAGGTGAAGCGGCATATTGGATCGTGTTCTCGCCTGGCGCACAATAGCTGCTGAAAGGTGAAAGGTGAAAGGTGAAAAGTGAAGCACCCGCGGCGTAAGCCGCTTCCCCTTTTCACTTTTCACGTTTCACTCATGAAACGCAGTGAAGGAACAACGCACACAACCGAGGAGCCCACATGCCAGCCATGCCAGCAGGACGAGCCGTGATCGAGGCCTTGCGCGCCGAGGGAGTCGAATACACCTTCGGCGTGGTCGGCACCACCACCAACAGCATCGTGACCGAGTTGGTAGGCCGCGACGACATCCGCTTCGTCGACACGCGCCACGAGGAAGGCGCGGCCTTCATGGCCTACGGCTATGCGCGTGCCTGCGGCAAGCCGGCGGCATGCATTGCGACTTCCGGGCCCGGCACCATCAATCTCGCCACCGGCATCGCGCTCGCGTGGAAAGGCCGCGCGCCGGTGGTCGTGATCGCAGGCGACGTGGTGCGCGACCACATCTACCGCGACGGCGCGCAGGCGTTCGACCTGGTGGAGATTTTCCGGCCGTTCACGAAATGGGCGCGGCAGGTGAACAAGGCGGAACGCATCGTCGAGATGATGCACGACGCCTTGCGCGCGGCGCTCACGGGCAAGCGCGGCCCGGTGTTCGTCGACATCCCGCGCGACCTGCTGGACAACCAGACCATCGAGGCCGAGATTACATCGCCCGCGCAGTATCGGCCCGTGGATCAGCACCTGCCCGCGGATGCTAGAGCGCTGCAGCGCGCGGCGCAGCTGCTGCTTTCGGCCAAGCGCCCGCTGCTGCTCGCCGGCGGCGGCGTGGTCGATGCCGAAGCGACGGGAGATGCGGTCGCGCTGGCCGAGTGGATCGACATGGCGCTGGTGCCCTCCTACGGGCACAACGACGCGGTGCCGAACAGCCATCGCCTGTTCGTCGGCCCTGCCGGTGGCCGCGGCGCCGCGGAAGCCGCGCAGGCGATGCATCGCGCCGATGTCATCCTCGCGCTGGGGACGCGGCTCAACCAGGCGACGACGCACTGGAACTGGAGCGTGCTCGATCGCAGCACCCGCATCATCCAGGTCGATATCGATGCGCAGGAGATCGGGCGCAACTTCCCCGTCGCGGTCGGCATCGTGGCCGATGCGAAAACGCTCGCGCGGCAACTGCTCGAGCGGCTGCGCGCCGAATCGAAAGCGCCCAGGCCCAATCCGGACTGGGCCAATGAGCTCGCGGCCCTGGCCGCCGGCCGCAAGGCCCGGCTCGAGGCCGAAGGTTCGCTCGCAAGCGAAGCGTTCATGATGCCGCAACGGGTGTATCCGGAGCTCAACAAGGTGCTGCCGCGCGATTGCATGGTCACCCTGGACGCGGGCATCGCACCGGGGCTTGCATACGATCGGCTGCGCTTCGATGAGCCGCGCACCTTCTTCAACTATGCCGGGCACGGCGGGCTCGGCATGGGCTACTGCGTCGGGCTCGGCACCCAGCTCGGCCGCCCCGACCGGCCGGCGATCAGCATTCAGGGCGACGGCGGTTTTCTCTACACCTCGGGCGAGATCAACACGGCGGTGCGCTGGGACATTCCGCTCGTGGGCATCGTGCTCAACAACCGCTGCCACGGGGCGGAGAAGGCGCAGCAGCAACGCCACTTCGGTGCGCGCTACATCGGCGTCGACCTCGCCAATCCGCGCTTCGACAAGCTGGCCGAAGTCTACGGTGCGCGCGGTTTCTACGTGATCCGGCCCGAGGAGATCGGCGACGCCGTCAGCACCGCACTCGCCGCCCGCAAGCCCTGCATCATCGAAATCCCGGTCGCCGAATATTTCCCATTGCCGGCCAAGACGCCGGGAGGCGGCGGGGGGCACTGAAATGGCGCGCGCGCTTCGAATCGGCTTGTCCGCCCGTTTCCTGCACCCGCGCCCGGGCGTGGCCGGGTCGCTGCGCAAGACGGTTCAATACCTCGAGCAGGCCATGGCGAACTGGGTGATGTCGCGCGACGTCCTGGTGCTGATGATTCCGTCGATCAACAGCGACGGCGTGCTGCATCGGAGCAACATGCGCTTGCGCGACTACGCGCGCGAGCTCGACGGTCTGGTGTTGCAGGGCGGCGCCGATCTGAGCCCGGCGAGCTACGGGGAAGAGCCGCTGCAGCCGGAATGGGCCGGCGATCGCATGCGCGACGACTACGAGATCGAGCTCTTCAACGAGTTTCTCGAGGCGGGCAAGCCCGTGCTCGGTGTCTGCCGCGGCATCCAGCTGATCAACGTGGCCCTCGGCGGCACGCTCTACCAGGATCTGCCCACGCAGGTCGGACCCCAGACCACTCACCGCGACCGCGAGATCTATGAGGGCAACTGCCACGATGTCCGCATCGAAAGCGGATCGGGGCTTGCGCGCCTTTATCCCGAGCTGCAGAGCGCGTGCGTCAACAGCCTGCATCACCAGGCCGTGCGCAAGCTCGGCCGCGACCTCGTGGTGGAGGCCCGCTCGAACGCCGACGATGTCATCGAGGCCGTTCGCCTGAAAGGCCGCAGCTACGTCCTGGGTGTGCAATGGCATCCTGAATTCCATCGCCCCGACGACGACAGGGTGCTCGACAGCGGTCCGATCCTGGAAGAGTTCCTGGGCGAAGCCCGCCGTCGCGCCTGACGCGGCCGGCGGCCGGCGGCGTTGGCGTAGAATCGCGCGGCGCGCGGGCAATGCGCGAGCAATGCACGAGTTTGGGCAGAGGGATTCCCCGGGAGGCGGACGTGAGCAAGCATCGGATCGCAGTCATTCCAGGCGACGGTATCGGCAAGGAGGTGATGCCCGAAGGGCTGCGGGTGCTCGATGCGGCGGCACGCAAGTTCGGCCTCGCGCTCGAGTTCGATCACTTCGACTGGAGCAGCGAGTACTACGCGAGCCTCGGCACCTGGATGCCGAAAGACTGGAAGGATCGCGTGGGCGGCCACGACTGCCTGTACTTCGGCGCCTGCGGCTGGCCCGCGATCGTGGCCGACCATGTGTCGCTGTGGGATTCGCTGATCAAGTTCCGGCGCGAGTTCGACCAGTACGCGAATATTCGCCCCGCGCGGCTCATGCCGGGTATCCGCTCACCGCTGGCCGATCGCAAGCCGGGCGACATCGACATGTTCATCGTGCGCGAGAACACCGAGGGCGAGTATTCCTCCATCGGCGGGCGCGCATTCGAAGGCACCGAGCGTGAAGTGGTGATGCAGCAGGCGACTTTCACGCGCAAGGGAACCGACCGGATTCTCAAGTTCGCCTTCGAGCTGGCGCAGAAGCGCCCGAAGAAGCATCTGACTTCGGCCACCAAGTCCAACGGCATCTCGATCACCATGCCGTACTGGGACGAGCGCGTTAGCGCGATGGCCAAGCAGTACCCGGAGGTGCGCGTCGACAAGTTCCACATCGATATCCTGACTGCGCACTTCGTGCAGCGGCCGGATTTTTTCGACGTGGTGGTTGCCTCCAACCTGTTCGGCGACATCCTCTCCGACCTCGGCCCCGCCTGCTGCGGCACGATCGGCATTGCCCCTTCGGGCAACATCAATGCCGAGCGCATTTATCCTTCCCTGTTCGAGCCGGTGCACGGTTCCGCGCCCGACATCGCCGGCAAGGGCATCGCCAATCCGATCGGCGCGATCTGGTCGGGGGCGATGATGCTCGAGCACCTCGGCTACCCGCACGCCGGCGCGCATATCGTCGCCACCATCGAGAAGGCGCTCGAACCTCGCAGCGGCGCGCCGCGCACCCCGGACATCGGCGGAACCGCGACCACCCAGGATCTGGGCAAGGCGATCGCCGCGGCGATCTAGGCGTTCACGCTGCGCACCTCCCTGACGCGGGAGGTCTAGGGCGACAGCCCTGCACGAATGCGGCCTTGCTGTAAGGTTCGAGTAAGCGTAGCCATCTAGCCTGCTTGCCGGTTCGAATGGAGCCCGGGCGCCAGGTCTTTTGACTCACAGGCAAGCGGGTCCCGTTCTGCATGCGAGTCGAAATCACACCGCTCAATCGGAGCATCGCCTTTCGGAGAGGGAGGGGCGATAGCAATCCCGCGCTAAATATACTTTTTCATCCATGCCAGCCGAGGGTTGACGTTCCCTGCCCGTCTGCCGCGCCTAGGCGCAAGCGAATGGGCGAACGAAGCCTGTCGAACGCAAAAGGAACCGAGGAACAGATGAAAAATCGCCGACCGCACTCGACATCCGCGCGCGGGAGCCGCCGATGAGTGTCGAGCTTCGCAACAACAAGGACTTTCTGGCAGGTTTGCTAATGATGGGCGTGGGCGCCGCGGGTTTCTACATGGCGCTCGACTATCCGTTCGGCAGCGCGCTGCGCATGGGACCGGGGTATTTCCCGCGAGTTCTGGCCGGCATTCTGGTGGCATTCGGCTTGTACGTGGGCATCCGCGGCTTTCGCTTTCCCGAGCGCGTGGAAGGCATCTGGGGCTGGAAGCCGCTGGCGCTGATCACGGTGGCGTTCTGGATCTATGGCTGGCTGATGGATCATGCCGGCTTCATTCCCTCGCTGATCGTGCTGTTTGCGATCTCCACACTGGCCGGACATGAGTTCCGCCTGAAAGAAGTGATCATCCTGATGATCGTGATGATCACCTTCGCCTGGGCGGTATTCATCTACGGGCTGGGACTTCCCTATCCTCTGTTCTGGTGGCAATGACCATGGAAATGTTCAGTAATCTGATCCTGGGCTTCGAGGTCGCGCTGTCGCTGCAGAACCTGGTGTACTGTTTTATCGGCGTATTCGTGGGCACCGCCATCGGCGTGCTGCCCGGGGTGGGGCCGCTGGTGACGATCGCGATGCTGCTGCCGATCACCTTCAATCTTGCCCCGGTGCCGGCGATGATCATGCTGTCGGGGATTTACTACGGCTCGCAGTACGGCGGCTCGACGACCTCGATCCTGATGAACCTGCCGGGGGAGACGGCCTCGGTGGTTACGTGTATCGACGGCTACCAGATGGCGCGCAACGGGCGTGCGGGTCCGGCGCTGGCGATTGCCGCGCTGGGCTCGTTCTTCGCGGGCTGCCAGCAAGATCACAAGCATCATGCCGACCTGGCAGGATCTGAAGAGTTCGGCGATGCCGGTGCTGCGCGGCACGGCGGTAGGGGCGTTCTTCGGGGCGCTTCCGGGCACAGGTCCGGCAATCTCGGCGTTTTCCAGCTACATGGTCGAGAAGAAGCTCGCGAAGGATCCATCGCGTTTCGGCAAGGGAGCGATCGAGGGCGTTGCGGGTCCCGAGGCGGCGAACAACGCCGCGGCGCAGACCGCGTTCATCCCGACGCTCACGTTGGGCATTCCGGGTAGCGGCACGATGGCCCTGATGCTCGGGGCGCTGACGATTCAGGGCATTGCCCCGGGGCCGCAGGTGATGACCTCGAAGCCGGATCTGTTCTGGGGGCTGATCGCGAGCATGTGGATCGGCAACCTGCTGCTCGTAGTGCTGAACCTGCCGCTGGTGGGGATGTGGGTGCAGCTGCTGAAGGTGCCGTATCGGTGGTTATTCCCGTCGATCATCATGTTCTGCGCGATCGGCAACTACAGCGTGAACAACAGCCCCATGGACTTGTACCTGGTCGGGATCATGGGGATATTGGGCTACGCGCTGGTGAAGCTCGAGTGTCCGCCGGCGCCGCTGATCCTGGGCTTCGTGCTCGGTCCGCTGATGGAGGAGAACCTGCGCCGGGCGCTGCTGATTTCGCGCGGCGACCCGATGGTGTTCTTCACACGGCCGATCAGCGCGGGCTTCATGCTCGCGAGCATCCTGCTTCTTGTCGCGATGGTTCTGCCAACCATCCGCAAAAAGAAGGAACAGGCCTACGTCGAAGGGGGTGGCGAGGCAGTTTGAAGCCGACCCGCTCGGGTGGTGGCTATTTGCGGCCAAGATACCGACGTACAGCCACGACTGTGACTGGGTGCGGTACGGATGGGAAAGTGAAGCAAGACGCGCATTCAGCGGGCTTGCAACGCCGCGACCGCCGCGACACCGACGTCGGGATGATCGGTGAAGAATCCGTCGATGTCGGTTCGCAGGAAAGCGGCGACCTCGCCTTGCCCGTCGCCGCGTTCGGCACGGTCGTCGCCACGGCGGAATTCGAGCGGCAGGAACGCGTTCTCGGCGCGGAATGTCCACGGATGCACGAGTAATCCGGCGGCGTGCGCGTCGCGCACGAACTGGCTCGGCAGGTCCAGGCCGCCGGCGAGCGTGCGTCCGATCACGAGCGCCTTGTGCGGGCCGACGCCATCGGCATAGCGGGCGATTTCACGCAAGCCCTCGGCCGTGGCCAGGTCCGCATAGGTGCGAGGATCGCTGCTCGCCTGCAAATCCCAGGGTCGGCCTCGGGCATCGAGCAATTGAATCAGCCGCACGCTGGTCACGCGGCGCAGCGCGCGCAGGTTCTGCGTCTCGAACGATTGAATGAAAACCGGCGCCAGCACGTCGTTCCAGCCGTTGGCGGCCAGCACTTCGAGCAGCGCCGGCTCCAACGGCAGGCCGATCGCGGCGTGATAGCTCGGGTGCTTGGTTTCCGGGTAGATGCCGATCGCGCGTCCGAGCTCGGCGCTGCGCTGCTTGGCGAGATCGATGATCTCCTGGAGCGTCGGAATCGGATAACGGTCGTCGTGCTCGGTGTTGCGCGGACGTTCCCGGGGAATGCGCTCGCGCGCTCGCAGCGTCCTGATCTCGGCAAGCGTGAAGTCCTCCGCGAACCAGCCGGTGATGCGCTTGTCGTCCACCAACCGGGTGGTGCGGCGCGCGGCGAACTGCGGCAGCGTGTGCACGTTGGTGGTCGTCTCGATCACGCCGCCGGTCGCTTCGTCCACGATCGCGAGCGCGTTCTCGTGCCGGGCAATGAGCATGCCGTCTCGGGTCATGACCAGATCCGGCTCGATGAAATCGGCGCCCATGTCGATCGCGGCCCCATACGCTGCCAGCGTGTGCTCGGGAAAATACCCGCTTGCGCCGCGATGCGCGATGACAATGGGTTTTTCTCTTGCTGCGGGTCGCGGGGCTGCGTCGCCGCCGCCGGCGGGCGCCGCACCGAGCGCGCCGAGCAAGGGAATCACGGACCAGCGCAGGCGAATCGCGGCACCCGCCAAGACGCACGCCTTATCGATGATCCGAAAAGTGGCTGACAAGCCCCTTTCCGCGCTCCGCTCCGCTCTGCCTTCGGGCCAACGGCCATTCGGCACAAGCTCGCTAG
>WHTS01000032.1 GCA_009377585.1 Betaproteobacteria bacterium | reverse complement strand
CTCCGGCGTCTCGTCCACGCCCGGCGGCGGAGCGAATCGGTGCACGCCGCGCAGTTTATCGACGAATGTCCGCATGACAGGCGACAGCGCGTTGTAGGCAGCGACCAGGTTCGTGAACTGGGTGTCGCCGCCATAGGGCGGCACGATATCGCCGCGCAGCATGGACGCGGCAGGCGGGTTGATGGCCGCGGTGATGTCGGTGTGCCAGCCCGACCACGGCCGGAACAGGACCTGGCCCTGGAACCTGTTTGCTTTCCGGTTCTTGGCCACGGAATAAATCTGCGGGTACTCGCCGTCGCTGCCGTAGACGACATGTCCGGCGGTCGTTTCGCCGAACTGGCGCGCGGCTGCGATGTGCCGGCCATGATCGAGCGACTGATCGCGAAAAAAGACCACTTTCCAGCGTAGCAGCGCAGCACGCACTGCGCTCACGTGCTCCGCCGGAAGAGGGCGCGACAGATCGACGCCGTGGATCTCCGCACCGATGTGAATCGAAAGCGGAGCAACATCGACTGCTCCGGTCTGCGGCGCTAGCGCTTCCCGCACTGCTTCTACTGACATGGCTTGATCTCCTCCGGAGTCGATCTCCTAGCTCGATTCTCAACCCAGTCAGGCCGCGTGCGCAACACGTGGCGAAATGCGATGTTGCCGAGACCCTCATCCGCAGGCGGCGGTGCCTGATCCCTGCCGATTGGTTCTAGTGGGAGGCAACGGCGAAGCGCTGGTGCGCAGTCTCCGCGCTCACCTTGTACGAATCAATCCCCAGTATGCCCGAGCATCGCATCAGCGAGATCCAATCGGTCATGCGGCCTAGGCATTCGTCGGCGACCATATCGTTCTGACGTTGAGCTCTACTTCCTTCGTGGAGGCCACGCATGCGACGTTCGGACCTCTACGAGTGGCACCCTCATGCGGGATACCTATACGCTCTCCTTTTAGGCGCCCCGGCCCTCGCTTGGGAGTACTTGAGGCGCAATCCGGAGTACCGACAGGACTGGCGGCGGCAAGGTGCTTCCGCTGCAGCCGGTCGATGGGGTCTGCGCCTATTCGAGGATCCCGAACTGGACGCACGCGATGCCTGTCCCATCTGGACTCCTGATCTTGAATGCGTGCTCCGGCTGTGTCCGGATACCGACTCGGAAGATGTTGCTGCCCCATTTCGCCTTTGGAACTTGCCTGGCCGGAAACAGATCGTGTTCGACGGGCATACGTTGTCGGTCTTCGTGAGACAACCTGGGTGCAATGCCCGCCTGGCTCTTGCCGCAAGCCTGGCGGACGGCATGCCGTTCGCCTACGTCGTTCGCCCAGGACAGCTTCTTCACAACCGCACCCTAATGCTCGGCGGCGAGCTGAAAAAGATCGAAAGAAGCACATCACATGCAATCGCGGCCACAATTCCGCGGCCCACGGCCTCGGCTTTACTTGAGATGCAGACCCTGCAAGCCCTGGACGGACACTTGGCCGGCGCGAGTGCGCATGAGATCGCAGACGTGTTATTCGGTTCTGCTCTTGCAAATCATTGGCATGCCGACAGCGGTATGCGTTCGAAAGTGCGACGACTGGTGCGTCGCGGCAGTCAATTGATGCGGGGCGGGTACAGGCAACTCCTATACGGCAGTACGCGTCAACAGGGTCGCCCTGGCTCGCGCGCGAAACGGCCATCCGCAGGGCGACTGACTTCTACCATACTGCCTCCACCCGTCGGCGATTGCTCCGCCGGCGATTCGGATCGATGGAGGCAGACGCAATGCGACATTCCTTTTCGCGGCAACCCGTAGCAGCAGCACTTCCACAACCGGCGGGCGGCGCTCGACCGCGATACCTAACAAATGACGAGGCGGCCGAGTTCTTGCGGCTCTCGCCGCGCACTCTCGAGAAGCAACGCGTGATCGGCGGAGGACCTCGCTTCAGGAAGTTCGGGCGGCGTGTCATGTACGCGCTCGTCGATCTCGAAGCGTGGGCCGATGCGCGCACCTTCGAGGCGACCTGCGACGCGCCTCAGCTCTCCCAGCGAGCTCCCGTGCCCCTCTAAGGTCTGCGCAATTGATGCGCTATGGGGAGTTCAGCGGCGCTGCTGAGTTCGCGCCAGGAGCTTCTGGCATTCCGCGCGTTGCCGGGCGATATGTCGCCGCGCGATGCGCAGGATCTGATGGCGTATCCGTTTTTCTCGCTGGCCAAGTCAAAGCGAACGGCGCCGATCGATTTTCGGTCCGGGGCAGTAGTGGTGCGCGTGGAGGGTACCGCGGAGCACGGCATAGCCACGGTATGGGATGCAGACATTCTGATCTGGGCCGCAAGTCAGATTGTCGAAGCTCGCGATGCTGGCATTCCGACCTCCCGGCTGATGCAGACTACGCCCTACGAGATCCTCAGTTTCGTACGCCGTGGTTCATCGACGCGGGATTACGTGCGTCTCAAGGCGGCCCTGGATCGACTGCAATCGACGAGTATCGCCACGTCCATTCGAGCGCCCTCTGGACGTCGGCTGCACCGGTTCTCCTGGATCAACGAGTGGAGGGAGCGGGCCGATGCTCAGGGGCGGTCGCTAGGCATCGAACTTATTCTGCCCGACTGGTTTTACGCTGGAGTGGTGGAACGAGCGCTCGTACTCACGATCGATCGGGAATACTTCAACCTGACCGGTGGCATCGAGCGATGGCTCTACCGGCTCGTTCGAAAGCACGGCGGCCGCCAGCAACACGGCTGGCAATTCGATTTCCGGCACCTATACCTCAAGTCCGGAAGTCTCTCGCGCTTCTCAGACTTCGCGCGCAATGTGCGTGACATCGCGGCGAAGCAGCCTCTACCCGGCTATGTGCTAGCCGTGCAGCGCGACTTGCGGGGATGCGAGCAACTGTTCTTTCGACCGGCGCGGTTGCCCAGCCCGGCTACCGACCGCAGTGGATAACTTGTGGAGGAGCTGTGAATCCCCTCGTGCTATCAGACGCACCAGTACTCGTGCTATCAGACGCAGCCGAGTCGTGCTATCAGACGCAAGAAAGTGCCAGAATACATGGGAAACCAATGACTTGGCCGCGCCGTAACGGTTTTAACTTGAAATACCTAACAAACACTAAGGGAACAACGCGCGGTGGAGGAAATGGCACAGTGAACCGCGCGAACGCATCGCGACCGGTCCCCGGGGGGACGTTTCGAAAGCAAGGCAACCACCCCGGCCATCACAGCGCGACCTGTCCCCAAGGTATCGAACGCTGCGCCTCCTAAAAAGAGCTCTGTCCTGCATTTAGTCAACCGTCGATAGCCAACGTTTTTAGCCGCTCCTCGAGCGACATCATGTTCAAGGCAAGTGCACTAGGAAAACCGGTGGTGAAGCAACTGGCGCACTCCAATCGTCTTCAAAACAGTCATGCCGAGAACCTCCATGCGGAGTCCGGCTTGCACATGCTAACGCGTGTGTCGCTCATCTTCATCGAACACCGAATCAACGTCTATCTCCGCTTCGGACGTCCTGCCATCGTGCGTCGGAGGAATAGTCATCGCAGCCAGGCCCTGTTCCGACCCGGGGAAGTCTTTTGCCGGCTCCATTGGGAGGCAAACGAATACGGGACGACATGCTGGCGCATGACGGTCTTGCAAGTCGGGAGTCCGGGGGAGTGCCTGCAGCGAATCGCTGGTGTTCATCCCGGCGCGCGCGTCCTTCTGTACGCAGAACGGGACGGCGAAGTGCGCGCGACGCTGAGGCAGATCGACGCTATCGAGGCGATGAATGTCGATCCGGCTGACGTCTCGCCGGACTATTGGAGTGCCCTCGGCAATCGGTTGCATGGACAAGGCGATCTTCCCGAGTACACCACAGAAAGGCACGAGGCATGGCTCGCGCGGAAGATGTCTTGTTAGGGCGGCGTCGGCACAGTAGGCGGCCAAGCAGAATCGCCATAGCAGCCACGGCCGGAATCGGATTGGCTGCGCTGGCTTGGTCGACGCTAGCCACACCTTCGTTGCAACTCATCTACAACGTCTCCGACAGCGTGCCGATCGGGTGGTATCGCATTCGACCAGCACACGACTGGCACGTCGGAAGTATCGTGCTGGCGAAGGTACCGGCGGCATTCAGGAGGTTGGCGGCAGAACGCAGTTACCTGCCTATTCACGTACCGATCCTGAAGCGGATCGGCGCCGTCTCGCCACAGCATGTCTGCATCCTGGGTCGCGTCGTATACATCGACTTTGTTCCGATTGCGACCATCCTGGAGGCGGACCGGCTCAGCCGAAGGATGCCGGCGTGGGCGGCATGCCGACGGCTCACGCGCGACGAATTGTTCCTGTTGAGCGTCGACAATCCTGCGTCTTTCGACAGCCGCTACTTTGGCCCGATCCAGGCGAGCACGGTGATCGGGCGGGCGGATCGGATATGGCCGCAAACCGGGCAGTAACGCCACACATCCGCGGGCTGCTGATGGTGCGGCCGGGTGTTGAACTTGGCTGCCTTATGGGCGTTGGCAGAACGGACGGGGGCCCCGCACTTTGCACCCGCAGTTGCGAGTTGAAGGTGCACAGGCGGCGGCAATGCTGGTCGCCATTTGGCCGCGTGACGTGCATTCCAAGCGCTGGCCGATTGGCGCATCGAACGTCGAAGGAGCCGGGCCGCCGTGAAGGTGCAACGGCCAAGAGGCAGTGCAGCGGTGGAGGACAAGATAAAAGGGGACGGCACAGGTGTGCCGATTTTGTGTTGTCTGCACGATAGTTAGCGCAGCACACACCATTTCATCGGTTGTGCTGCGGATGCTAGTAAGAGCCTGACTCCATTGGGCGATAAGCGCGCCTGCTACGCTGGAGAACGCTATGAAACGCGGCACTGCGGAGCGAAGACGTTCGAATGATGATCGATTCCGCGTGCGTCCCGGCGCACCGAAGAACCGCCACCAACGATTTGTCTCCCGAGTTCTGACTGAAGTGAGCAAAGTGCGGGCTGGCGCGCTGCGCAGGCGCACCTCGCGCCCCACAGCGCTCGGTCGCGGCCATGTCGCAGTACGTTTCGGTGGCAAGCAGATCGCGATCACCGCACGACGGGTTGCGATCAAGGTGCGCTTGGTGAACTTGAAGCAAGCCGGGAAGCGCTCGACCCTCACTCACCTGCGCTACATCGAGCGCGAAGGCGTGGGGCCGAACGAAGAACCAGGACGCGCCTACGACGCCATGATGAATGAAGCCGATATCGACGCATTCGAGGCGCGGAGCCACGGCGATCGGCATCAGTTTCGATTCATCGTCTCGCCGGAAGACGCGGGGCAGCTCGAGGCGCTTCGCTCCTTCACGCGCCAGCTGATGAATCGCGTAGAAGCGGACCTGGGAACGCGCCTCGACTGGCTGGCCGTGGACCATTGGGACACCGACAACCCGCATACGCACATCGTGCTGCGCGGAAAGGACGAGGCTGGAAAGGATCTCGTGATCTCCGGTGAATACATAGCGCACGGGATGCGGAGACGCGCCTCCGAACTCGCAACGGCCTGGCTGGGGCCGCGGAGCGATCTCGAGATTCGCCAGAGCCTGGCTCGCGAGATCGAGCAGGAGCGCTGGACAAGTCTGGACCGGGCCTTGCAGCGGCAGATCGACAACGGCTCGGTCGATGTAGACCGCCTTTCAGCAAGCTTCCCGCAATCGCAGACCCGGCTCCTCATGCTGGGTCGTTTGCGCGCCCTGGAGGGCATGGGACTCGCGGAGGAGCGGACAACCGGGAAATGGCACGTCCACGCCGAGCTCGAGGGCATCCTTCGGGCGATGGGTGAGCGGGGCGATATCATTCGTACCATGCAGCGCGCGATGAGCGGGGTGCAACGCGAGATCGGGCAGTTCGAGCCGACGGAACGACCCGAGCCGATAGTGGGGCGCGTAGTGGCGAGGGGCATAGCGGATGAGCTCGCAGATCGCAGCTTCCTCGCCTTGGATGGAATTGACGGCAAGGCGTACTTCGTCCCGTTGAATCCAGGGAGCGAGCTCGAAGCGCTACCGGTCGGTGCTGTTGTCGAGGCGCGCAGTGCCTTCGGGGTACGGGAAATCGACCGATCCATCGCCGTTAGCGTCCAGGACGGCGTCTACCGGACCTCACACCACCTGGCAGGTGGGAATCCTAGCCCAGGGCAATCGCCAGCAGATCTCGTGCAGATCCAGGTGCGGCGGCTCGAAGCGCTGCGCCGGACCGGCATCGTAGAACGACTGGCGGATGGCGTCTGGCGGGTACCGGCGGATCTGCCTCAGCAGGGAGCCCGGTACGACCGCAGCAGGCGGGGCGGCCTGGTGGTGGAGGTGTGTTCGCATCTACCGATCGAGCAGCAGGCAAGCGCCATCGGTGCGACTTGGCTGGACCGTCAGCTCATCGGAGACGGGAGCGGAATCATCGACCGGGGCTTCGGCGCCGAGGTGCGGGCGGCACTTCGGCAACGTGCGGACTTCCTGGTCGGGCAGGGGCTTGCCCATCGGCGTGGCGGGCGCGTGGTGTTGGTGCGGGACCTGTTATCGACTCTGCGAAGGCGAGAACTTGAGCAGGCGGGCAAGACCATTGCCTCGGAAACTGGCTTGACCTTCCGGGCAACCGAAGACGGCAAACGTATCATCGGGATCTATCGACGGAACGTACAGCTTGCCAGTGGGCGCTTCGCGATGCTCGTCGATGGCCAGGGATTCAGCCTCGTTCCCTGGAAGCGGGTCATCGAGAAACATCGCGGAAAATCCATCACAGCGATAGTCCGAGGGAGTGGGGCTTCGTGGGAACTCGGACGGCAACGTGGAGTTTCACTTTCCTGATATGTCCTGAATGATATTCGACGCAACGGATACCAAACCATGGGTTCACGTAAGCGAACGGGTCCATCCGTCCGCACTGGGGTTCTTCAACGAAACAGACCGGAAGCGGTCGTTCGGGGCGTTGTCACGCATACAGGGTAACCTAGGTCTTGACTAGACGCCATGGCTTGACGGCATCCAAGCCCATCAAGTTCAATGGCGAGGGTTCCTAGCTTTCACCACCGCGCAGAATCGCGTCGCACACACTGACTACTCGTCAAGAGGAAGGGAGGGAGCGATGGTCCTTGAAGGAAGTCATTCGATCTTCATGGCGGGTTGCGCTGGGGGCGCCCTAGCTGAACTCCTGCATTGGTGGGGACTACGTCAATCTCCTCAGCTGCCCGCGTACGCGAAAAGTCTTCTGTACTGGTTCATTACGCTTGCCATGGTGTTGGCCGGTGGCCTTGTGGCTTGGTTTTATTTCGGCAACCGAGCTGAAGCGATCATCGCGGCCCACGTCGGATTGTCAGCACCGTTGATCCTCCAGAAGCTTGTGACGTCGATCCCCGAAACAGAGGGCAGCAGAAACATCGTCGTCACGCCGCCGCCAACGCTGCGTCGATTCTTTACTTGGTAGAACTTTGCGATCTTTAGGCGCCATCGTTGTTGGGATTGGCGACTATCGGCTTGACCGTTCGCAGTTTCCGCTGCTGCGATATGCGGGGAACGACGCCAGCGAGATCGTCCGGTACCTTCAGACGTGTTGGCCAGACGCCGACGAAGCATGCGTCATCCACATCGAAGAAGGCGATGCCACGGAAGCAGCCATCAAAGACGCCTTTGCGCGATTGCGCGAGGCAGGACCGTACGATCTCAACCTGATCTTCCTTTCGGGCCACGGCTACGTTGACGACCTTTGTGCGGCATACGTCCTGCAGCCGCCGCACGATTCAAATGCGCCTACCCTATTGCAACCGGAGGGACTCGACCAGTTTCTGTCCTCCGTGACCGCATCAAGGACAATTCTAATTCTGGACTGCTGCTTCGCTGAGGCCATCGTTCGACGGATGACCTTCTTTGCCGGGCTTGGGTCACGCGATGCACGTCTCTTTATCGCCTCGTCTCGCGAGGATCAGAGAACGTGGGAAGATGACGATGTCCGACACGGGATCTTCACGGCTCATCTCGTCGATCTACTGAACACGGGAAGTTCCATCAAGCTCGCTTGGCAGCACGACCATTTGGACGTCGACGGTGAGCTCTTTCCTGTCCTGTGTGATCAGGTTCCGCTCTACGTATTGGAGCACAAGCAGGCGCGCCAAGAACCGGTCAAAGGTGGCGTCTGCGCTCGCACCGTTTCACTACCAGTCGCGCGAACGGCACGTCGCCTTAAGGAGCGCTCGGCGTTCGGCACGGCGGTTCGACGTGTCAGACAGATCGCGATGTCTGCCGTCCTCGCCGGTCTCGTCGTCATGGTCTTTGTCTACTCCTTTGTTTACTACGCCGAGATTGACCGGAGCGGCCAGATTCAGTTGCGCCACGGATCGAAATGGACGGCGCCGATATTCCAGTATCTACCTAGCGTGCGGCTGGCTACTGGTATTGACTCCGCTGAAGTGTCAACCGATCCTGTTCATCGATACGCCGTTCAAGCGGGGGACGTTTGGGGCTTGTGGACGCACGCATCCCGGCGAGGCTATCGTTCTTGGTACGATACGCTTCGACCCTTCCTCGGTGCAAACGCAGCTGCACGATACGACGTCTTGGTGTCTGGGGGCATGGCGCACCCAGTCACGCGACTGAACAACGAATCGCGGCCGTCAGACGTTGTAATTGCTGCGTGGGCACTGCTCGATCGCTCTGAGCCCAAAGACCTCGAAACTCTATTGGGTCACCTGCCGGGCGCCAACCGCACGAGCCCGCTAGTGACGCCCTTCGACGCTCGAGAACTGGACTTCGAGATTCTGGACCTAAGGCAGCAAGATCTCTCGACCTATGCCGATGCACTGCGCCTCGTCTCGGCGATCGACCCGGATAGGGCGTTTGTGGCCTATGTCGGGTTCCTGAAGGCGTGTTCCATGTGGCTTGCGCATAGCTCGATCGAGCAACATGGGCGGGAGGCCCAGCGACGCGTCGCCGAGGATGTTGGCAGCACGGTTGAAACCATCGCGAAAGCGCGAATAGACCGCGGAGCCCCCTCGCCTCTGGGAGCGAGTATGGTCGCCACGCTCGAAGGCCTCGCAGCATCCGGCCATGACCGGCTTGCTCGCAATGCGTTGAGCCGGGTCGTTGGCAAGCCCGCCGAGATGCAGGGAGCTATCCAACTTGCGTTGTCCACATTTCACGGAAACTCTGCGAATCGAGCCGAAGCCGATGCCCTCAGGCAGCTAAGGGAGTTGTTAGACGGGTCACCATCGGCTCTGCTTGCCGTCGAAACGGTCTATCAGCGCTTCGTCTCGGCCGGTGGCGAGGAGCAATCCGACCTGACTGCCTTCTTGATCGCCGCGGGCGACAGGCGATCGATCCCGCCGTCGCTGATGCAAACCCTGCTTGCAAAGGCAAAGGAGGCAATCGATCGGGACGAAGACATTTTCATGGACTCGGAATACGCGCGCGTCCTAGCTCACGGTATACATCAGGTCCCCGCGTCGTCTCGGCCACTCGTCTACCGGCTTATCGCACGAGTGGCAGCGCACCGAACCCCACTGTCAAGCACCGTCGCAGAGATCTACACTGTGCTCGCTCGTCAGGGATTCGAGACCGACAAGATGCTGCTGGACATCATTGATCGCGCGAAGCTGGCAAAGCCGGAGAGCATGACGGCGGAGCTCCCCCTTCAGGGCATGGCCATCGTCGTCGGTCCTGGCCCATGGCTCGAAGGGCTGGCGATCGTCGGGACAAGGCGCCGCCTGCCGCCTGACGCTGTTGCCGTACTGGAACGGCACTCGACAGACCCCGCGTTCCGCGATGTGATAATCCGTGCTCTGTCCCAACAACCTGCTTGGGATATTGCTCGGCAATGCTGGACGAATACCTGCTCTCAGGTCCTAAAAGCTTATGATCGAGACTCCGCCAAACGCAAGCTCGCCTCGGATCTACTGGCCGAAGGTCTCGCGGCGCTGCCGCGAGATCAACTCCTCGACGCATTGAAGTCCCTGGACCGCGAACGCTCGTCTGAGTCCGAACCCGAAATTAGAATTGCGATTGGCTCGGCCAGGATTGCGGCTCAGGTAGCGCGCGTGCGAACTACTCCCATTGAACGCCGGCTGTTTGAGTAGTCTGGTGGGGATGTACGTGAAGCGCTCGGCTAACTGCACTAGCGTCTGGCGGATCTCGACCACCGCCAAGGTCACCTTCGCCTTGAATTCGGATGAGTGATTGCGGCGGGGTCGTTTCATCGCTCCTGCTTCCGCGCGGACATGCGCCCATTAGAGCAGAGCTTTCACCTCACCCCGTGTCCGACTTCCTGCGACCCTCCTCTGATCCCGAGGGTATGAGGCTGCGTTGATTGGGGGCGTGATCCGGCTGGAGAGCACCGGCAACCTTGCGAGAGTGGACTTCGAGGGCACGCAGACGCTCGGTGGCGAAGGCGAGGTGGTGTTTGCGGGCAGCGGGGACTTGAACTGGGTGCGTGCGACCGAGGCCGGGACGGTGCTCACGATCGGCGAGGGGATTCTCGTTCATGGCACGCAGTCGGGGATGGTGGGGCCGCATGATGTGGCGGCGTGGACGCCGGCGCCGCAGTTGATTGTGCTGGGTCGGATCGTGGCGGACACCGCGGGCGAGTCGATCTCGCTCAACGGTGGGTTGGTGCGAAACGAGGGCACGCTGCAGGCGCTCGATGGCGCGCTGCTGCAGGTGAACAACCTGGTGAACGCGGGAACTATTTCGGCCGGGGCCGGTGGATCGATAAATGTCAGTGGAGACCTAACGAGCCAGCCGGGTGCCGTTACGTCTGTTCTCCTTGGCGGCACGGCGACGACTCAATATGGACGCATCACGATATCCGGCATTGCGCGACTTCAGGGCGTGCTGAGCGTCCGAAATTCCGACGGGTTCACACCTGCTATAGGTGATAGTTTTGAAATACTGACATTCGGGTCCTCCGATGGGGCGTTCAGCGCAATCGGAGATGAGGATCCAGACGATTCGGTTACATATGTTTGGGTTTCAACTGCAACGACGCTTAACCTAAATGTGGTACCTGTGTGATCTTTTGGTCGCTGATTCACCACGCGTGAGGTGTGGTTCATAATTCGGTTTCGGTATGGTGGGAAACCTGCCTAACTTTTATGAACCCGTCGTGCGTTAACATGTTGAGCATGCGCTGTTTTCGCCAAGATTCAGTCACTGTTGTGGTCGGGACCAGCAGGGCCGGTTTCAGATCGTTCGCCTCACGGCGAAGAAGCGAATGCGAGCCACGCCGCTGTCCCTCCGGCACGCGCTGATGCGTCGGCGGCACGAATCCATTGCCGCTGTCGGCAACTGGTTGCATCGCGTCGTACAGGGATACTACATCACGCTGTCCCCAACGACGAACCTGAAGGGCCTAGAAGGCCAGAAGTGGCCCCGCGAATTTGAACAGCGGCATAAGTGGAAACTCTGTCTGGTCAAACTAATCGCCACGCCACGCATCCCTACCCGCATGGTCCCCCTATTTGCCCAAACCGGGATGCGTCGAAATTGTGTCACTGGATAATTCGCTCAGAGTGGGGATAAAGCGGCGTAAGTGGTGGCTGGCGATGCCCACTCCTTGTTGCATCAACCACTTAGTGCCGCTATTATCCGCCTGTCACGCCGGGGGTCGCGGGTTCGAGTCCCGTCCACTCCGCCAATTCAGACAAGGCGAACGTCCGTTCGCCTTTTTTGTTGTGTCGAACGCGGATTTGCTCTGACGTTATGTTCGATTGGGTCCACAACAACAAGCGCTTCATGCAGGTGATCCTGGCGCTTATCTTTTTGCCGTTCGCTTTCTTCGGCGTCGACAGCTACTTCCGCGGCGGCGACCTCGGCGCAGAGGTCGCGCGCATTGGCGATTACCGCATCGGCGAGCAGGAATACCAGCAGGCGCTGCGCGAACGCCAGGAGGCGATGCGGCGCATGCTGGGGAACGTCCCCGTCGATCAGGCGGTGCTCGATTCGCCGGAAATGCGCTTTGCCGCGCTCGATCAGCTCGTTCGCCAGCGTCTTCTGCTGTCGCAAGCCGTGCGCGCTGGCCTAACGGTCACGGATAGCCGGCTGCACGACTTCATCACCTCGCAGGATGCCTTCCGCGAGGGCGGCCAGTTCTCCTACGATCTGTACGAGTCCTACCTGCGCTCGCAGAATGCGAGCGCGCTCGGTTTCGAGGCTCGAGTGCGGCGCGACCTGCTGCTGCAACCGCTCGTCAATGCGTTCGGCGACAGCAGCTTCGTGCCCAATGCGGTGATGGATCGAATGATCCGGCTCTCCGAGCAGACGCGAGAAGTGTCGATCGCGACCATCGATCCGTCCGCGTTCGTCGCGCAGATCAGCATCGACGAGCCGGCGCTCAAAGCCTATTACGACAGCCACCCGCGCGAATTTCAGATTCCCGAGCAGGTGCGCGTGGCATATGTCGTTCTCTCGCTCGACAACCTGGCGGCGCAGGTCGATATTCCGCCCGAGGAGGTTCGTCAGGCCTACGAGCAGAATCCGGCGCGCTTCTCCGCCCCCGAAGAGCGTCAGGCCCGGCACATTCTCGTCTCCGTGCCTGCCGATGCGAGCGCGGAAGCCAAGGCCGCGGCCAAGTCCAAGGCCGAGGAACTGCTGAAGCAGGCGAAAGCGCAGCCCGATCAGTTCGCCGAGCTCGCACGCAAGCATTCGCAGGATCCCGGTTCGTCCGAGAACGGCGGCGATCTTGGCTTTCTCGTCCGTGGCGCAACCAAGAAGCCGTTTGACGATGCGCTCTTCGCGATGAAGGAAGGCGAAATCGCCGGCCTGATCGAAACCGAGTTCGGCTATCACTTGATCAAGCTCGATGCGATCCGGGGCGGCACGGCGCAACCGTTCGAGCAAGTGCGTCCGATGATCGAATCGGAGCTGAAGAAAGCGCGCGCGTCGAAGCGCTATGCCGAGGCTGCCGAGAAGTTCAACAACATCGCCTACGAGCAATCCGATTCGCTCACGCCCGCGGCCGAGGCGCTCGGCGTCAAGGTTCAGGAAAGCCCCTGGATTTCGCGCACGCCTTCGCCCGGTTCGCCACTCGGCAACGAGCGGTTTCTCAAGGCAGTGTTCTCCGAGGAGGTACTCCAGAACAAGCGCAACAGCGAAGTGGTGGAGGTGGCGTCGGGGACGCTCATCGCCGCGCGTCTGCTCGAGCACAAACCCGCGTCGACCCAGCCGTTCGATACGGTGCGCGACGAAATTCGCACGCACCTCGTCGAGGACGAGGCCCGCAAGCGGGCGCTGGCCGAGGGGCGCGAGAAGCTGGAGAAGCTGGAGAAGGGTGTAAACGTTGACTTGACGTGGAGTAAGCCCGTGGGCGTCAGGCGGGCCGATCCGCAAGGCTTGTCCGAGCCGGTGTTGCGGGAAATCTTCCGGGTCGATGCGAGCAGCGTGCCGGCGTACGGGGGCGCCGAGGGGCCCAAGGGAGGATATCAGCTGATTCGCATCTTGCGCGTGAGCGAGCCGACGGAGATCGAACCCGAGATGCGCAAGGCGGCTGCCGAGCAGTTGAATCGCCTCATCGGCCAGGAGCAGCTGGCAGGCTACGTGAGCGCGCTCAAGCAGCGGGTCGAAGTCAAGGTGAAGCCGGAGCTCATCGAGAAGAAGTAGGTGTGCGCGCCTCGCGCTTGGCGCTGCCTACGCAAGGAAGCAAGAAAGCAAGCGGGAGCGCTTTGCAATGGAGAAACGCGGTGCCGGCACGTCGCTCGCGGGGTTGTGCGGGTCGCCGCGACCCCGTGCGGCTATCCCATGCCGGCGACGATCGTGTTGAAGCCGCCGTCGACGTAGAGCACATCACCGGTAACCCCGGCGGCCAGATCGCTCAACAGAAACGCGGCGGCGTTGCCGATGTCGTCGATCGTGACATTGCGTCGCAAGGGTGCGTGCTCGGCGACGTGGCTCAGTATCTTGCCGAAGCCGCCGATGCCGGCGGCCGCCAACGTCTTGATGGGACCCGCCGAGATGGCATTGACCCGCACGCCTCTTGGGCCGAGGGAGGCGGCGAGATAGCGCACCGAAGCTTCCAGGCTTGCTTTGGCGAGACCCATGACGTTGTAATTGGGCACGCTGCGAACGGCCCCGAGGTAGCTCAGCGTAACCAATGCCCCCTTCCGGCCCGCCATCATCGGCATGGCTGCCTTGGCGAGCGCCGGAAAGCTGTAGGCGCTCACCTCCTGCGCGATCCGAAACGACTCGCGCGACAAGCCATCGAGGAAGTCGCCTGAAAGCGCCTCGCGTGGCGCGAAGGCGATCGAGTGCACCAGACCATCCATCCCGTCCCAGTGGCGTGCGCATTGCGCAAACAGGGCCGAGATTTCCTCATCCTTTGCCACGTCGCAGGGGAATACCAAATCCGAACCGAGCTCGGCTGCCAGCGGGACGACGCGGTCCTTGATCGCTTCGCCTTGGTACGTGAAGGCGAGCGCGGCGCCTTCGCGTTTGAGGGCGCGCGCGATTCCATAGGCGATGGAGCGGCTGCTGAGCAAACCGGTAACGAGAAAGCGCTTGCCGGCGAGAAATCCCATGCCTGTCTCCTGCAAACGGGAATTGGGCGCCCGAGAACGTGTGCGGTCGCTGCAATGCACACACGCAGCGCGCTGAATTGGCCCGAGATTATAGCCGATGGCGGCCACGCCTTCCGAGGCAAAACCTCCTCGGGGCCTTGCTCTACAATGTTGCCATGATTTCGCGAATGGTCGCGCTTCTGGCTGTTCTCGCGTGGCTGCCCGCATGCGGTGACACGCTGTGGAACAATCCGTATCCGGCCGCGTCGCGCGGAGACAATTCGCTTTATGCCGCCTTCGTCGAACGGCCCAAGCGGCTGGACCCGGCGCTGTCGTACACCTCCGACGAGTGGAATTTCATCCAGCAGATCTACGAGCCGCCGCTGCAATACCATTTCCTCGAGCGGCCGTACCGGCTGATTCCGCTAACCGCCGAGGCGCTTCCGAGCGTTCGCTATTTCGATGCGCAGGGGCGCGAGATCGGCCCGGACAGTCCGCCGCAGCAGGTGGCTCGCTCCGAGTTCGAGATCCACATCCGCCCCGGAATCCGCTTCCAGCCGCATCCTGCATTCGCCAAGGACGCGGCCGGCAAGCCTCTTTATCTTTCGCTCTCCGAAGCGGAGATCGCGTCGCGTTATACGCTTGCCGAATTCCCGAGCACCGGAACTCGGGAATTGACGGCCGAGGACTTCATCTACCAGATCAAGCGCCTTGCCCATCCCCGCGCGACCTCGCCGATCTTCGGCCACATCAGCGAGTACATCGAAGGCTTGCGCGAGCTGGCCGAGCGGCTGCGCAAGGACAACGACAGGATCGTGGCGACGCATCGCGAACGCTACGGCAGTGCCGACAAGGGGCTGCCCTGGCTCGATCTGCGGGCCTACGAGCTGAGCGGCGCCACCGCGATCGACCGCTATACCTACCGCATCCGCATCAAGGGCAAGTACCCGCAGTTCATGTACTGGCTTGCGATGCCTTTCTTCGCGCCGATCCCGTACGAGGTCGACCAGTTCTACGCGCAGCGCGGCATGAACGAGGGGCGCAACATCACCTTCGATTGGTATCCGGTGGGGACCGGCCCCTACATGCTCACCGAAAACGATCCGAACGCGCGCATGGTCCTCGAGCGCAATCCGAACTTCCGCGGCGAGCCTTATCCGTCGCAAGGCGAGCCGGGCGACGCAGCCGAGGGGCTTTTGCGCGACGCCGGCAAGACGATGCCCTTCATCGATCGGGTGGTCTTCAGCCGCGAGAAGGAGGGCATTCCGTATTGGAACAAGTTCCTGCAAGGCTATTACGACCGTTCCAGCATCGCTTCCGACAACTTCGACCAGGTGGTTCAGTTCAGCGTCGAGGGGCACGCCCAGCTCACGCCGGAGATGGAAGCCAAGGGCATCTCGCTCAGCACGTCGGTGGCGACCAGCACGTTCTATCTCGCGTTCAACTTCCTCGACCCGGTGCTGGGCGGATTGAGCGATCGCGCCCGCAAGCTGCGGCAGGCGATCTCGATCGCGGTCGACTTCGAAGAATTCATCAGCATCTTCGCCAACGGTCGCGGGATCCCGGCCATGGGGCCCATACCGCCGGGCTTGTTCGGCTACCGCGAAGGCGAAACGGGGATCAATCCCGTGGTCTACGACTGGGTCGACGGCAAGCCGAAACGCAAATCCATCGAGGTGGCGCGCGCGCTGCTCGCGCAGGCCGGATATGCCGATGGCCGCGACAGCAAGACCGGCCAGCCGCTGGTGCTTGCACTCGATACGGTCGCGCGCGGCCCCGGTGACAACTCGCGCCTGGAGTGGTACCGGCGTCAGTTCGCGAAGCTCAACATCCATCTCGAGATACGCGCCACCGACTGGAATCGATTCCAGGAAAAAATCCGTAGCGGCAACACGCAGATGTTCTTTCTCGGTTGGAACGCCGACTACCCGGATCCCGAGAACTTCATGTTCCTGCTCAACGGACCGCAAAGCCGCGCCAAGACGCAAGGCGAGAACTCGGCGAATTATCAGAACCCCGAATACGATCGGCTGTTCGAGCGCATGAAGAATCTCGAAAACGGACCGGAACGTCAGGCGATCATCGATCGGATGCTGCGCATCGCGCGCGAGGACGCACCCTGGGCCTGGGGTTATCACCCCAAGGATTACAGCTTGGCGCATCAATGGGTATTCAATGCAAAGCCGAATCAGATCGCGCGCAACGGGCTGAAGTACCAGCGCGTCGATCCGGCCTTGCGGGCGGCCGAGCGCCAACAATGGAATCAGCCGGTCGTGTGGCCCATCGGGCTTGGGCTGCTCCTGCTCATCGTTCTGGCCGCGCCCGCCGTGGTGAGCTATCGGCGGCGCGAGCGCATGGCCGCGCGGGCTGCGCCGTGAGGTTCCCGGGCGAGGGGCGGCGACATGAGCTTCCCGGGCGAGGGGCCCCACGCAGTGGGGATCGACCGCAAAGCGAATGGCGCCGGGCGCCGACGGCTTGGCGGTTCAGTTGCATCAATTGGTTCGGAGGTGCCCGCTTGCGGGGATCGACCGCAAAGCGAATCGGCGCCAGGCCGCCGACGCCTTGGCAACTGGGTGGACGCGACAGTTCGGAGGCGGCGCCGTGAGCGGATACATCATCCGTCGCGTGCTTTACGCCATACCGATTCTCATCGGCGTCAATTTCCTCACCTTCGTCCTGTTCTTCGTCGTGAACACCCCGGACGACATGGCGCGCATGCAACTCGGCGCGAAGCGCGTGACGCCCGAGGCGATCGAGCGCTGGAAGATCCAGCACGGCTACGACAGGCCGCTGCTTTGGAACGCGAAAGCCGAAGGAAGTGCCCAGCTGACCGACACGATCTTCTACGACAAGTCGGTGCGACTGTTCGCATTCGATTTCGGCAATGCCGACGACGGCCGCGACATTGCACACGAGATTCGCACGCGCATGAGTCCGAGCCTGGCGCTGGCGGTGCCGGTGTTCATCATCGGCATCGCCGTCAATATCACCTTTGCGCTGCTGATGGCCTTTTTTCGCGCCACGTACCTCGATTTCTGGGGCGTAGTGAGTTGTGTCGCGATGATGTCGATCTCGGGCCTGTTCTACATCATCGGCGGTCAATACCTCGTCAGCAAGCTGTGGCACCTGGTGCCCATTTCCGGATTTGCCGGCGGACCGGACGCGATCAAGTTCGTCGTCCTGCCGGTCGCGATCGGCGTCGTGAGCGGCATCGGCGCGGGTGCGCGCTGGTATCGCACGATATTCCTGGAAGAGATGGGCAGGGACTACGTGCGCACGGCTCGCGCCAAGGGACTGCGTGAATCGGTCGTGCTGTTCCGGCATGTCCTCAAGAACGGCATGATCCCGATCCTCACCGGCGCGGTGGTCGTGATCCCCATGCTGTTTCTTGGGAGCCTGCTGATGGAGTCGTTCTTCGGCATTCCAGGGCTCGGTTCGTACACCATCGATGCCATCCAGTCGCAGGACTTCGCCGTCGTGCGCTCGATGGTGTTTCTCGGCGCGGTGCTCTACATCGTCGGGCTGCTGCTCACCGACATCTCCTACACGCTGGTCGATCCACGGGTGCGTCTCGCTTAAGCCCGTCCTTATGCCTTTCGACCCCGTCATCCTCTGGACCGACGCCTTGGTGTATGTGCTGGTGATCGCGGTTGCCGGCGCGGCCCTCTACGTCCGCCGCCACGAGCACTTGCGCCAGCCCTGGCGGCGGGTGGCCCATAGCGCACCGGGCATGGTGGGGCTCGTCGTGCTGACCTTCTTCGTCGTATTCGGTTTGCTCGATTCGCTGCATTTCCGCGCTCGACTCGATGACGCCGGCGGCGGCAAAGCGAGCTACGCGGTGGAAGTGACCAGCGTACTGGATGCCGCCCTGCGCACGCTGCAGGAGCGGAGCGAGAAGACCTACTCGGCCCCGCTTGCTTACCGGCTGTACGCACGTGAGACGGTCGAGCTGCCCGATGGAGCTCAAAGCCGCGTGTATCCTCGGCTGCGCCACGGCGGCGCGCACCTGAAGGCACCGGAGCAGGAATGGGCAGCCGACGTGTCGAGGCGTGCATTGGCGGGCGCTGCGGGGGGCTTCATTGCCTGGGTTGCTGCGGCGATGCTCATCTGCGCAGGCATCGCGCGCGCTCGCGCTCAGAGCATCGACCAGGTCTGGCGCGCACTGGCACGCGGTGGGCTCGACCTGCCCTGGCGGGCGATACTGATCACGCTGGCATGCGTGCTGGTGCTGATCGGCGTGGCAGCGGCGCTCGCCGCCAAGTACCACGTTTTGGGAACCAGCAAGGTGGGAGAGGACGTGCTCTACCAGGCGCTCAAGAGCATTCGCACCGCGCTCGTGATCGGTACCTTGACGACTCTGGTGATGCTGCCCTTCGCCATTCTGCTCGGCATCGCCGCCGGCTACTTCAAGGGTTTGGCGGACGACGTGATCCAGTACGTCTACACCACGCTCAATTCGATTCCTGCCGTGCTGCTGATAGCAGCCGCCGTGCTCATGATGCAGGTGTATGTTGATACCCATCCCCAACTCTTCCCCTCCGGCGCCGAGCGGGCCGATCTGCGCCTGCTGTTCCTGTGCGCGATCCTCGGTGTGACCAGC
The DNA here is from genome assembly GCA_009377585.1 of Betaproteobacteria bacterium. Classification (NCBI taxonomy): domain Bacteria; kingdom Pseudomonadati; phylum Pseudomonadota; class Betaproteobacteria; species Betaproteobacteria bacterium. Next base: position 35,641 of record WHTS01000032.1, on the reverse strand, counting down.
TGGACGGGCCTTTGCCGCCTGCTGCGCGGAGAGACGTTGAAGATACGCGAGCTCGACTATATCCAGGCGGCGCAGGCGTTCGGCGTGAGCCACCTGCGCATCATCCTGCGTCACATCCTGCCCAACGTGATGCACATCGTGCTGATCGCGGTTGTGATGGAGTTCAGCAGCCTCGTTTTGGCCGAGGCCGTGCTGTCGTACGTCGGTGTCGGCGTCGACCCCTCGATGATCAGCTACGGCACCATGATCAACGCGGCGCGCCTGGAGATGGCACGAGACCCCATGGTGTGGTGGTCCCTGGCCGCGGCCTTCGCCTTCATGTTCGCGCTCGTGCTCGCCGCGAACTTGTTCGCCGATGCGGTGCGCGATGCGTTCGATCCCCGGGTCGCGATCGTGAAGCCCTTCAAGTTGCGGCTCGGTCGCACACTGGTCGGGAGGACAGGGTGAGCTCGGCGGGCGAGAGACGTAACGAGGGCGGGGCGGCGACGTGAGCTTCCCGGGCGAGGGGCCCCGCTTGCGGGGATCGACCGCAAAGCGAACCGGCGCCCAGCCGCCGACACCTTGGCGATCGGTTCACGACGACGATACGGAGGCGGCGACGTGAGCAAACCGCTGCTGGAGATCGAGAACCTCTGCACATGGATCGATGCGGGCGAAGAGCCCGTGCGCGCCGTCGACGGCTTGAGCCTCGCCATCCGTCCCGGGGAGACGTTTGCATTGCTCGGCGAATCGGGGTGCGGCAAATCGATTACCGCGCTTTCGATCATGCGCCTGCTTCCCGACGCGGGGCGCGTGGTGGACGGGCGCGTCGTCCTCGACGGCGTCGACCTGCTGCAATTGCCGGAAACCGAGATGCGCTCGGTGCGCGGCGCCCGCATCGGGATGATCTTTCAGGAACCGATGCTGTCGCTCAACCCGGTGCTCACGATCGGTGCGCAAATCATCGAGGTGCTCGAGCAGCACACCGCCATGGGCACGCGCGAGGCGCAGGGCAAGGCGCGCGAGCTGCTCGACTCGGTCGGCGTGCCGGATTCCGCGCGCCGCCTGCACGAGTTTCCGTTCCAGCTCTCGGGCGGATTGCGCCAGCGTGTGATGATCGCCATGGCGCTTGCCTGCGAGCCCGATCTGCTGATCGCCGACGAGCCCACGACCGCGCTCGACGTCACGATCCAGGCGCAAGTACTCGATTTGCTGCGAGAGCTGCAGCGCACGCGCGGCATGTCGATGCTGCTCATCACGCACGACCTGGGCGTGGTCGCGGGGACCGCGCATCGCGTCGGCGTGATGTATGCCGGGCAGATCGTGGAGACGGCGCCGAGCGAGGCGTTCTTCGCCGATCCGCAGCATCCGTATTCGCGCAAGCTGTTCGCGTCCCTGCCGACGCGCCACAAACGCCGCGAGATGCTTTCCGTAATCGGGGGAAGCGTGCCATCGCTGGCGCAGGAATTCTTCGGCTGCCGGTTCGCCGACCGGTGCGATTGCGCGCAGCCGCCTTGCCGGGCGATCGCGCCCGCACTCGCGTCGAGTGGGTCTGCCCGGTCGGTGCGCTGCCATCTGTACACCGAGGTACTCGGCAATCGAGGCCTTCCGGCACTGGAGCAAGAAAACGCGAGCCGGTCGCCTTCGAATGTTGCCGGCGAGAGCCCCGCCGAAGCTAGCGAAGCAGGTGAACCGCTGCTCGCGGTGACTGATTTACGGGTCCATTTTCCGATCCACAAGGGGCTGCTGCGCCGCGTGGCGGGCTATGTCCGCGCCGTCGACGGCGTATCGCTCAGCATCCCGGCCGAGCGAACGCTCGCGCTGGTGGGCGAATCGGGCTGCGGCAAGACCACGGTGGGGAAGGGCGTGCTGCAGCTGCTGCGTGCCACCGGGGGCGAGGTATTCTTCGACGGCATCGATCTGGCGCAATTGACTTCCGGTGCGCTGCGCTTGCACAGGCGCGACTTCCAGATCGTGTTTCAGGATCCGTATTCGTCGCTGAATCCCCGCATGCGAGTGGCCGAGATCATCGACGAGGGCATGGCGTCGCTGGGTGTCGGCGGGGAAGCGGAGGAAAGGGCGCGGCGCATCGACGCGTTGCTCGCCGAGGTGGGGCTGGATCCGGCCTCGAAGGCGCGCTATCCGCACGAATTCTCGGGCGGGCAACGACAGCGCATCGCCATCGCTCGCGCGTTGGCGGTGGAGCCGCGGCTGATCGTCTGCGATGAGCCGACCAGCGCGCTGGACGTGTCGGTGCAGGCCCAGATTCTGAATCTTCTGCTCGAGCTGCAACGCCGGCGTGGGCTGTCGTACCTGTTCATCACGCACAACATGGGTGTCGTGGAGTTTCTCGCCCACGAGGTTGCGGTCATGTATCTCGGACGGGTCGTGGAGCACGGGCGCGTGGAGGAGGTTTTTTCCGCGCCCAAGCATCCGTATACACGGGCGCTGCTCGCGGCAGTCCCGGTCGCGGATCCGAGCGTTCATAAGCAACCCGTGCGCATCGGCGGCGACCTGCCCTCGGCCGTATCGCCGCCGCCGGGTTGCCATTTCAGTCCACGCTGCCCCAAGGTGCACGAGCCGTGCCGCGTCGGCTACCCCGCCGAGCGGGCGCTGAGCGATACGCACTGGGTACGCTGTTACCTCTACGAAGGCGCCTCCGGGCCGAAGCGGCGCGAGGACGAGGTGGCGCAGTAAGGCGGTTCAGTCCGACGGATCAGTCCTTCAGTCCGACGGATCAGTCCTTCTGCGCGGCGTACGCGACGCGCGTGCCATCCTTGGCGTCTTTTGCGACTCGCGGGCTGTCCTTGCTGGCGGCGCGACCGCGAGCAACCGGGCCGTTGCTGCGCGCCGTCGGTTTGGTCGATTTGGTCGTGTTGGAGACCGCGCGTTTGGCGGCCGGGGTTTTCTTGCCGGTCGCGGCAACCTGTCTGCCCGAGACGCCGAGATTGAGCGACTGACCCGCCCGGATCTTGCCGTTGCGAATGCCGTTCGTGGCCGCCAGTTGCGCGACGCTCAGCCGATAGCGGCGAGCAATTCCTGCCAGGGTCTCGCCCGCCTTGACGACATGCTTGGCTGCCTGGACGGCTACTGCTGCGGGGCCGGCCACTGGCGCCACGACAGGCGCCGCGAACCCGGCGGCCGCGATGTCGCTGCCGGCCTGATCGCCAGCCGCGGGAACCAGGATCGTCAGCCCGACGAGACTACGTAGCCGGGCCGGAATGCTGTTGATTGCCTTCAGGCGCGACAGCGCGATGCCGAAGCGCTGTGCGATGCGCTCGATCCGGTCTCCCTTTTTGATGGTATAGGACTGCCAGGAGGTGAGCGATTCGCCGTGCGTTTGCAGGTTTGTCTGAAAGACTTCCGCCCTGTCCGCCGGCAACAGAATCGGCTGACTTGTATCGGCGCGGATCACCGGCCGATTGTGCGAGGGATTGAGCGCCTGGAACTCTTCCACCGGCGTGTCGGCAAGCTTGGCGGCGAGCTTCACGTCGATGTGCTGGTCGGTGGTCACGACAGCGAAGTAGGGCCGATTCTGCACCTCGGCGAGCGTCAAGCCATGGCTTTCCGGTCGCGTGACGATGTTTTTCACCGCCATGAGCTTGGGGATGTAATTGCGCGTTTCGGCGGGCATGTCGAGGCTCAGGTAGTCGGCCTTGAGCCCGCGGGATTCGTTGCGCTGAACCGCGCGAGCGACCGCGCCCTCGCCTCAGTTATAGGAAGCGAGCGCAAGCTCCCACGAGCCGAACATCTCGTAGAGTTTCTCCAGGTAGTCGAGCGCCGCCCGCGTGGCAGCCAGCACGTCGCGGCGCTCGTCCTGCCACCAGTTCTGTTTCAGGCCGTAAATCTTGCCGGTGGATGGAATAAATTGCCATATGCCCGAAGCATGGGAGGTCGAGTATGCATTCGGGTTATAGGCGCTTTCGATCATCGGCAGCAACGCAATCTCGGCTGGCATGCCGCGCTTTTCGACTTCCTCGACGATGTAGTAGAGATAGCGCTCGGCCCGCGCCACCATGCGAGCCACATAGTCCGGCCGGCTCGCATACCAGTTCTCCCACTCCTTCACCAACGGCGAGTCGAGCTCCTGCATGGCGTACGAAGCCCGGATGCGATCCCACAGGCTCGTATGAGCCGAGGCCGCGTTGGTTGCCGAGCTGAAGGGAATGTCGCCGAGCGTCAGGCCCGCGGGTCCGGCACCTTCGGCCTGCTCGTGCGGCAGGTGGGGGCGCGGCAACAGCAAGGCGGGCTCGGTCGGCACGGGCGAGGCGAGCGTCAAGGTTCCAACGTCGATGATCTCGACCTCGGCGGCGGGCTCATCGAACGCAAATGCCTGGGTTGAAGCTGCGCTCAGGCCGTACGTCAGCACGAGTAGCGCGACTGCGCGCATCGCCTTGAAATCTGGCATGCCACCCCCGGAGAACGTATTCCCGGCGCGATGTTAGACAAAGATACGCGTCGGGCCAATGGTTTATGGTTGTATTTTAGAGTGCCGCATTAGGAATGTGGCCCACTTTGCTGCGTCGGGGCTAACTCCCTGCACGTCGACCTGCGCGACGCTTCGACCGGCGACCCGCCATTCGCAAAAACATGCATGGCTCTCAAGGGCACACCCGCACGGCGGATTTCGACAATAATAGGCCCGTCATGTGCAGGCTCGATCGAGAACCAAGCGGACGAAATGGCTTTGTTCGACGTTATGGCTCGGCGCCGGCAAATCGCCGATTCGCGTACTCGGCGTGTGTACCGGACTCCTGGCCGGCGGGCGGTGACTCACAACCTTCGCTGTAATGGACGCCTATGGCAACAGTGCAACATCCCCAAGTGACCGCTGAGGCGCTCGCGACCTGGTTCGATACCGCTCTGGGTCAGTATGTGCTCGAGCGCGAACGCGAGTATTACGACCGCGTGGTCGCCGACATCTTCGGCTACAACGCGCTGCAATACGGCTCGGCGCAAATCGACCTGCTGCGGACCTCGCGCATCCCGTCGCATTGGTGTATCGGCTCCGCCGGTCCGATTGCGCTCAAGGCCGACTTTCGCGATCTGCCCATCGCCGCCAACAGCATCGACCTGGTCGTCCTGCCGCACGTGCTGGAATTCACCGACGACCCGCATCAGATCCTGCGCGAAGTCGTGCGCGTGCTGGTTCCCGAAGGGCAGGTCGTCATTTCCGGTTTCAATCCTTGGAGCCTGCTCGGCTTGAAGCGCATTGTGCCGAGCGCGTATGCGCAGACGCCGTGGAATGGGCGTTTCATCAATCTGCCGCGGCTCAAGGACTGGTTGTCGCTGTTGTCGTTCGACGTTATCGGCGGGTGTATGCACGGCTATGTTCCGCCGTTCTCGCAGGAGCAGTGGCTGCGCCGCTTCCACTTCCTCGATTCGGCCGGCGACCGCTGGTGGCCGTTCGCCGGAGGAATCTACCTGCTGCAGGCGGTGAAGCGCGTGCGCGGCATGCGCGTCATCACGCCGAGCTGGCGTCCGGCGATCGCAACGAGCGGCAACGTGGTGGCGCTGCGGCGCGTGCGCGGGCGCGCCATGGCGGCCCGGGAGTCGACGCAGAAGCGATGAGCGTCGAGGCGATCGATGTGTACGCCGACGGCGCATGCAAGGGCAATCCGGGTCCCGGCGGTTGGGGCGTGCGGCTCGAGTGGGGCGCTCACAGCAAGGAGCTGTACGGCGGCGAGCCCCTGACGACCAACAACCGCATGGAGCTCACCGCGGTCATTCGCGCCCTCGAAGCGCTCAAGCGGCCCTCGGTCGTGCGCATCCACACCGATTCGCAATACGTGCAAAAAGGCATCACCGCGTGGATCGGCAATTGGAAACGGCGTGGCTGGCGCACGGTGGATAAGACGCCCGTCAAGAACGAAGACCTGTGGCGACGCCTGGACGAACTGGCGGCGCTTCATCGCGTCGAATGGTTCTGGGTCAAGGGCCATGCCGGCCACGTGGGCAACGAACGTGCCGACCGGCTTGCGAACATGGGGATCACGGGCTCGCATCTCGATGCCGAGCGTGATGTTTCAGGGATTGGCTGATAGACTCGCGCCCATTCGCATGCGGGGAGCGCAGCCGATGCACAAGAAGATTATTCCAGACGCGTTGCGATGACGCGTCAGATCGTGCTGGACACCGAGACCACGGGTCTCGAACCGGAACTGGGTCATCGCGTGATCGAGCTCGGCGCGGTGGAGCTGCTGAACCGCCGCTCGACCGGAAATCATTTCCACTACTACGTCAACCCGGAGCGGTCGAGCGACGAAGCAGCGTTGCAGGTGCACGGCATCTCGGACGAGTTCCTGCTCGACAAGCCGAAGTTCCGCGAGGTCGCGGCCCAGTTCCTGGACTACATCAGCGGCGCGGAGCTCATCATCCATAACGCTGCCTTCGATGTCGCCTTCCTGAATGCGGAGCTCGCGCGCACCGGATTGCCGCCGATCTGCGAATCCTGTCCCTCGGTGATCGACAGCTGGCAGCTCGCACGCGATTTGCACCCGGGGAAGAAGAACGGGCTCGACGCGTTATGCGATCGATACGGAATCGACAACTCGACGCGCACGTTGCACGGGGCGCTGCTGGACGCGCAACTGCTGGCCGAGGTTTATCTCGCCATGACGCGCGGCCAGGAGAGCCTGCTGATCGGGCTCGGCGACGAAACCCCGGCCCATCTCGATGTCGACGTCATCGAGCACTACACGCTCACGGTTCTGGTCGCAAGCGCCGAGGAACTGACTGCACACGAGCAATATCTGGTCGATCTGGACAAGGCTTGTCGGGGCGCGTGCGTGTGGAATCGGTGCGGGGCGGTGGAGCTGAGTGCTTGAGAAAAGACTGATCAGCCCCCTCAGTTCCGGCGTCCATCGAGGAGCTCCGCGCACACCGAATCGATGAGCCAGCGCGAGATGCTTATGCGATCGGGGACGTTCGGCAGCTCGCCGGGATCGAACCAGCGCGCCTCCTCGATCTCCACCCCGTCCGGCCGGACCTCGCCCCCTGCGTACTCGGCGGTGAACGCGATCATGAGCGAGTTCGGAAACGGCCACGACTGGCTGCCGAAGTAGCGAATATTCTTCACCTCCACGCCGACCTCTTCACGGGTTTCCCGGACTACCGTCTGCCCCAGCGATTCGCCAGCCTCCACGAAGCCTGCCAGGGCACTGAAACGGTTTTTCGGGGAGGCGGGCTTGCGGGCAAGCAGGACCTGACGGCCGTTCGTGATCAGTACCATGATGGCCGGATTGATCCGCGGATAGACGCTGAGCCGACAGCCCGGACACGTCCGCGCGCGCTCGTCGGCCCGGGGCGTTGTCGGTGAGCCGCATCGGCCGCAAAACTGGTGAGTCCGGTCCCACTCGATGAGCTGCGAGGCCCGGCTCGCAATGCCGACCAGGACCTCATCGAAGCGGCCGAACAGCGCCCTCAGCCCCTCCCATGCCATCCCCTCGGGCGTATGCGGCGTCGCGATTTCGGCTGCGTAGGCGGGTTCGCCGTTCAGAGTGCCGAGAAACTGGATGCGACCGGGTTCCAGGCCGAGCTCGGCGAGATGCGCGCATTTCGGCACGAGTAGCTCTTCGCCGGAGACCGCCACCAGCATCCTACCCTCGTGGAATACGAACCATCGGGCAGGACGGCCATCGCAATCACTGCTGATGGCCGGAGCGAAATCCGTACTGTACGAAGCATTCATTGCGATTCCTCGGCGATGGGCGCTTGTCGTTATGCGGGGTGCCGCTCGCATCTTCCTTCATGCGGGATTGTACCGTCTTCATGAGACGCGCCGACCCGGGGAGGCGATCAAGCCGCGCAGCGGCTCCGAGGATTACCTATCGAAAATTACGCCGGCATCGAGGACGTGAGTGTCGTAGTGATTCTCCATCGAGCGGCGATCTCGATCGTTCGCGTATCGGCGTGCGGTGTGGTCGATGGGCTATCTCCATCGAAATGGCATCTGCATAAAGGCCCGTTCCTTCGACTGCCTTGTCGCAACCAAGCGACATTCCAGGCGACGCCACCCCCGTGCATGTGCCCCGTGCATGTGAATTGCAACAAGTCATGAGGCGCCCGGGGAGGCAAGAGGCATGCCCGGGAGTCGAAAAACCTTTAACGGCGGAATGTGAACCACGTCTCAACGTTTCGCAAAACCGTGGTCTATGTTTTCCGTTCCACTGACGACGTATAAAAGGAGCCAGGATATGAGAAGAACGTCCAAGAAATGGTTGGCGGCGGGGTCGGTACTGCTCGCTGCCGCCACGAGCCAAGCGCTCGCCGTCAATATCGGAGGCCTCGAGATCCCTCTGGGCACAACGTTCACGGCCGGGCAAATCTATACCAATGTGCCATCAGCCGTTGGAGGTGAACTGACCGGTTACGGGAAGATCGATTCCGTCAATTCGTTCGCTACGGGAGATCTTTGCGGCGGTTGCGAGCTCACATATGTATTCGATGGTTACACCGTGAGTTCGATTGACATTGTTGACGGTTCTGTGTCCTTTGACGGCGGTTCCGTACGTGTCTACATGGGCACGGGCGCGACCAAGGACTTCAGCACCCAGAACGCCGGGAGCTCGGTTGCCGACGATATGATCGAGGCTTCGAACGGCACGCTGTGGCTCACGCTCAAAGGGCACGATATCGACGCGGCCGGTAACACGTTCAGGAGCGAGGGCGAAAATATCGGCACGCCCGCATTCACCGGCCATGGTTTCGGACTGCTCGATGTCGATACCAGCGCCGGTGGCGTGGCGAACGCGTCGTTCGATTCGAATACGGTCCCGGCGTTATTTGGCGGGAATGCCGACTTTCTCATCGGCTCGTCGTTCAACGGCCTGGCGCCGCCGTATCCGGATACCCTGCGCGGAAGCATGGACTTGACGACCACGGCTGTTCCCGAGCCCGAGACCTATGCGTTGATGCTTTCGGCTTTGGGATTGATCGGTTATGTGGTACATCGCCGCCGCCGTGTCTAATAACTATTGAGCTTTTAGATCCCGTCTTTGGCCCCGCTTCGTGCGGGGCTTTTCGTTCTATAGCACCGCTTGTCGGGGTCCGGCGTCAGGTACTCAATTTGCGGTGCTGGCGTTTCCCGGCCTGGCGGCAGACACGACCAGAGAAGAGTGTGCTAGGAGTGATCAAATACTACCATGTCATGAAAAAAGACGGCTCGTGGCACCTGTACGCAGGCAATTCACCTGCTGCGCTGGTAAGCGACAGCGAGCAGGCGCGTGTAATCAGGGCTGCCCGGTCCCTGGCCCGACAGAGCGGGGCGAGGATCGTGCTACACAAGACGACGGCCTCGGATGGAACGTTTGGATCGGCCGCCGCGGCCAACGGCTCGTCACCGAAGACGGCCAGTTAGGGACCGGGCAATGGCCTGGTGAGTGGCACCAGGAGTTCGGACTTGGTGGGCGGTACTGGGTTCGAACCAGTGACTCCTGCCGTGTGAAGACAGTGCTCTACCGCTGAGCTAACCGCCCGAAATGGAAGGCAAAGTTTAGCATCCAAGGCTATTGGACGGCAACCGTGGTTTGTAGCAACCCTACCGAAGTCGCATACCGTCGCCTATGACTAAGGGACTGCGGACGGATTCATGGACGAGAGCGTACCTTACTCTCGAAGCATGGTTGGCACCGGGCGCAGAAGACCTAAAAACTTATGCCAGAGTCGTGACGCAGTTAACAGTGATATCAGCCCCAAGGGCGCACAATTTTAAGCATACCCGGCGCTTGTATGTGGCCAGCCTGGAGCAATCGAAGTTGCCGGCAGGAGTAAGAAGTGGCAGGAGTAAGAAGTGGCAGGAGTAAGAAGTCTGTAATCGAGGCAAAGTATAGTACGCTTTCCTCGGGTCACTGAGTTCAGCCACGGGATTAGGCGAATGTGCTGCCCGTGTTTGCTAGCCAAAGGGTCAAAAAGAAGAGGGTGAAGCAATGTCTAGACTACCGATGAAGCAGTTGGCATGTGCAGTAGCGTTGTCCGGCGCTTGTGTTACATCGAACGCAGCGATAACCGATCTGGGCACCCTGAATATAGGCGCCACTCCATTCGCCGGTTTCATCTTGGGTGGTCCGCCCCCCGTATCCCTCGGCGACTTCTTCACGTTCGTGCTACCGCCGAATGGCGGGTCCGCATATTCCGTGGTTAATTTTCCTATTCCACCGCTGAATTTGGACTTGATGTTTACATCATTGTCCTTGTTCTCGATGGGCGCTGATGCTGCCATCGGCGGCGGTGACGACGTCTTGATGGATTCCGATAGCGGCGTTGCAGGTAGTGGTGGAACGGAACTGAGTGTGAATTTCGGTCCACAAGGTGCCTCACAAAATATGTATCTGGCCGTGAGCGGGTTTACTACCGGCTCGGCTGGTGGGGCGTACAACGGTGCGATCTCCGTCACTTCAATACCCGAACCCGAAGTTTGGGCGATGATGTTGGTGGGTGTGGGTTTGGTCGGCTTTCGTCTGAGGAATAGGAGCAAGCGGGCGTCTGCCAGCCGGTTCGCGTAGACCGCCGTAGCGAGTTCGGTCGTTAGTTTCGCTTGCCTTAGGCTGTCGGCCCCACGGCCGACAGCCTTTAATTTTCTGTGGCAGGTAATTAATGCCTCGCAGGGCAAAAATTGCCAGTCCGTTGTCGTTGTACAGACGAGTGGCCCACAAGTGTGCGAGCGAATCAAGGGGCGCGGCATCAGGCGAGAGTGGTTGCTTCGTGGTGCAGCTCGCACGCTTGGCACCTCCGCACTTTGGCGCCTCAGCCGAAAGCGCGTATCGCCTTGCGGTTTCGGCCGCAGTCCCGGGCATGGCGCATGCCACATTGAGTAGTTAACGCATAGGCGCACGAGTTCAGAACAAGGCATCATGATGGAATCGAAAGAGCTGTCTTTCGCCCATACTCGCCCGCAGCTACCTGCGCGGGGTGGCGGAGTGGTGGTATCCACAGGTCTGGAGAGTCCGCTTACCGCGTTAGTCAACAGCCTGCTCCATCCCCTTCTTGCTACTGCCAGTCTGCTGGTCTGCGTTTATGCTTACGGCGAGCACTTCACTGGGTATTATTTGCTCCTGACGGTCTTGACGTTCTTCATTGCCTCCCAGGTGTTCGACGAGATCGATATCCTGGTTCCGTGGAGCTCTTTTCATCTCACCCGGTTGATCCGGGGCGTTGTCGTCGGATGGGGCATCGTTGCAGCCATATTGCTCTTCTTGGGATATGCCACACAACTAACGACGAATTTTCAATACAACGTAATATTGACGTGGTTTGCCGTCACTCCGTTGACGCTTCTTTTAGGAACCAAACTCGCGCGCTCGTTGGTCCGTCGCGCTGTCATCAGTGGAGCAATAGCCAGGTCCGCAATCGTCGTCGGTGCGAATGAGTTGGGACGCGAATTGGTCGCTCGTTTCCGGCGAGACTTGTATTCCGGAACGAACGTGCGCGGCTATTTCGACGATCGACGATCGAGCCGGCTGACGGGACTGGATAAGTCAGAGTTGCTCGGCAAGGTTGCCGACGCGTCCGAGTTTGTGAAGCGCAACAACATCGATTGCGTCTATATTGCTCTGCCCATCGCAGCTCAGCCTCGGATCATCGATTTGATCAACGCCCTTCGCGACAGCACGGCGTCCGTTTATTTCGCGCCGCATCTGTTCGTATTCGACCTTATCCAGGCGCGGGTCGATTCGGTCAACGGAATTCCAGTCGTCGCCGTATGCGAAACGCCCATATTCGGCGTGAACGCCGTCGTCAAACGCGTGTTCGACGTAACCATGGCGACAACCATCGTGCTCTTGATCTGGCCTCTGATGGCGATGATCGCGCTCGGAGTTAGGATCACATCGCCCGGCCCTGCTTTGTTCAAGCAACGACGCTACGGCCTGGGTGGAGAAGAAATCATGGTGTATAAGTTCAGGACCATGACCGTCCAGGAGGACGGGTCTCATGTGATTCAGGCACGGAAAAACGATGGGCGAGTTACGCGCTTCGGTGCTTTTCTGCGGAGGACGTCCCTGGACGAGTTGCCGCAATTCCTGAACGTGCTCGGCGGCAGTATGAGTATTGTCGGCCCTCGTCCGCACGCCATATCCCACAACGAGCAGTACCGTAAGTTGATCGACGGTTACATGATCCGGCACAAGGTAAAGCCCGGGATAACCGGGTGGGCGCAGGTCAACGGATTTCGCGGGGAGACAGACACCGTAGGCAAAATGCGCAAGCGAATCGAGTATGATCTCGACTACTTGCGCAACTGGTCGGTTTCACTTGACCTATGGATCATGGTGAAGACGATGTTCACGATTCTGAAGGATCGGAACGCGTACTGAAGCTTGGCGCGGACGACCTTGGGCTCACGAAGTCGGGTTCCGCGGTAAATTGCGGTATATCATAGGCTTGTCATAAGATACTAGGACTATTTCAAGATGAACCTTGCGTGTGGGAAAAGCGTTGGATCGCTGCTGCTCGTCGCCGTGCTGGCCGGGTGTGGCAGCGAAGAGGATAAGCCCGCGAGTCAAACGGCGGCCAAGGTCAACGACGATGAAGTGACCGTGCATCAGATCAACGCGGAGTTACAGCGGCTCGCGGGCAATTTGCCCCAAGGTGCGGACACGGAAGCCGCAACCAAACGCATCCTGGAGGGGCTGATCGACCAGACCCTATTGGTTCAGCAAGCGGTGGAAGCGAAACTCGACAGGGACCCGCAAGTTCTGCAGCAATTGGAGTCTTCGCGCCGGCAGATCCTTGCTCAGGCTTACGTGGACCGCCAGGCCGCTGGTTCTCCAGCGACGCCGGAACAAATCAAGGAATTCTATGCAAAGCATCCGGGTTTGTTTGAGCATCGGCGAGTTTACGCTTTCAGGGAATTCGTATTCGAACGAGCCAAGTATTCGGAGCAGTTGCGTGAACAACTGAACGCCGCAAAGACGCCTGCCGATGTAAGCAAAATCCTCAATGCCGCAGGCATTCGTTACCGGGAAAGGAACAGCACTCGCCCGGCCGAAGCATTGCCTATCGAAGCATTGCCGCGTATTGCGAAGATGAACAAGGGCGACACGGCGGCCTTCACCGATCAGAACGTGGCAAACGTCCTGATGCTTCTCGACTACGCCGAGCAACCGGTGCCGATGGAGCGAGCGACGCAGGCGATTCAGCGCTATCTCTTCAACCAGAAACGACGTGAGGTGGCCCAGGACAGCGCGAAGGATTTGCGAGCGAAAGCCAAGATTGAGTATGTCGGGAATTACGCGAAATCGGATGTCGATGCGGTCGATGCCAAGTCCAGTCCAGCGCCTGCTACGCAGGAGCAGAAGGCGGACGATCATATCGAGAAGGGTGTGGCCGGCTTGCGACGGTGAGCCGCGTTACGCGTTCGTGAAGGAAACAGCAAGGAATTGTTCTTGGATGGGCGGGCCCTTCGACAAAACATGCGCGATCGGGAGATAACTTGAAAACATTTGCCATCTTGTTCATCGCTTGGGTCAGCGCCTGTTTGCTTCCCGCAGCGGCGCAAGCACAGCCGACGCAGCCGGCCTACGAGTATCGCCTGGGTCCCGGCGACGTCGTCCGGATCAGCGTATACAACAATCCAGACCTGCTGACCGAGGCTCAGATCACCCAGGAAGGGCGAATAACATTTCCGCTCATCGGAGAGGTGCAAATCGGAGGGCTGGAGAAGGGCCAAGCGGAACAGGTGATCGCACGTCGCCTGGGTGAAGGAGGCTTTGTCATCAAGCCGCAGGTCAACCTGCTCACGCTCGGATTCAAGAGCCAGCAGATCTCGGTACTGGGGCAAGTGAATCGCCCAGGGAAATACCCCATCGAGCAGGCAAGCACGCTCGCAGACCTGCTCGCTATCGCCGGCGGGATTTCGCAGACGGGCGCGGACGTGATTACGCACATCACGCGGGGAGTCGATGGCAAAACGGTGAAGCGCGAGATCGATATTCACGATGCACTGAAAAGCGGCGAAATGGAAAAGAACTTTCCGGTGGCCAATGGAGACATCATCTTCGTGCCCCGCGGGCCGCTTTTCTATATCTACGGCGAAGTCCAGCGGCCAGGCGCGTATCGTCTGGAAAAGGAAATGACCGTGATACAAGCCCTCTCGGTCGGTGGCGGCCTGAGTGTCCGTGGAACCGAGCGTGGAATACGCATCAATCGCCATAGCGGGAACGGCACGGTGCAGACGCTGGAGACCAAGATGAGCGACCGGGTGCAGGAGAACGACGTGATCTACGTTAAGGAAAGCCTGTTCTGAAATGAGCCTACAACAGTTCCTCCGGATCCTTCGCGCGCGTTGGCTGCTGGTGTTGCTCACGATCGTGATTACGGTCGGAGCCACCATTGCAGTCAGCCTCCTTTTGCCTCCCCGCTACACAGCAACCGCCACGGTGCTGGTGGATTTCAAGGGTGTGGATCCGATTTCGGGTGGTGCCATGCCGATGCTGCCTATGTCGGGCTATCTCGCGACCCAGGTGGACATCATCAAGAGCCATAGCGTCGCACGTCGCGCGGTCGATGTGCTCAAGCTGGCCGACAATCCGACGGCCAGGGACCTGTTCATGAAAGAAACCGGGGGCAGGGGCAATATTCGCGATTGGCTGGCCGATCTGCTTTTGAAGAATTTGGATATCGATCCGTCCCGCGATAGCACCGTGATCAACCTGGCTTATACCGGAAACGATCCTCGTTTTTCCGCGGCGGTCGCGAACGCGTTTGTCCATAGCTACATAACGACGAATCTCGACTTGAAGACCGAGCCTGCCCGCGAGACAAACGTGTTTTTCAACGAGCAAATCAAGACGATGAAAGACAATCTCGAACGGGCGCAAAGCCGGCTCTCGGAGTATCAGCGGGAGAACGGAATTATCGCCACCGACGAGCGGCTCGACGTTGCGAACAGCCGGCTGAACGATCTTTCGTCCCAATTGGTTGGGGCTCAGGCGCAAACATACGACAGCGTGGGGCGCCAGCGGCAGGTGCAGGAACTGGTCGCGAGAGGGCAGGTGCCGGACACACTGCCGGACGTCCTGACAAACCCGGTGATACAGAGTCTCAAGACGAACCTCGCCCAGCTGGAGACCAAGCAGAACGATTTGACAACGCGGGTCGGGAAGAACCATCCGGCGTCCCAGGCCGTGAGCGCGGAGATCGCCGGAGTGAAGCGCCAACTGCTCGACGAGATGAAGACCATAA
Source organism: Betaproteobacteria bacterium (assembly GCA_009377585.1). Classification (NCBI taxonomy): domain Bacteria; kingdom Pseudomonadati; phylum Pseudomonadota; class Betaproteobacteria; species Betaproteobacteria bacterium. Next base: position 20,482 of record WHTS01000032.1, on the reverse strand, counting down.
GTAGCGCGCTCGGAGCGTCTGCCAATCTTGCCGGACGCCGGGAAGGCGAGATTCGAGATTCACTAGCCGCACAGCGGTCGAAGGTGCTGCAGATGAAGAAGGTGCGGGAAGATCAGGCAATCCTGCTGCGCGAGGTGGACGCTGCCCAGCGTGCCTATGACGCGGCCATGGGCCGCATGACGCAGACGCGGCTCGAAAGTCTGACAACCCAGACCAACATCATGGTAATCAACGAAGCGATCGAGCCGATGGCTCCGTCCTTCCCCAGGCTGCTCCTCAACATCGCCCTGTCGTTCGTTCTCGGGTCGATGCTCGCGGTCGGCTTTGCCCTGTTGAGGGAGATGTCCGATCGGATCGTGCGCTCCGAAGCGGACATCGTGGACGCGCTGGGCATGCCGCTGCTCGGGGCGCTCGATCGCCAATCCCGGCGCCTGCGGCGTCGCAGCCTGCCTGCACGACCCGCCGCGCTTTCGAGGGCCTGAGGAGATCGATTTATGAGCAGCATCATCGAGCGGTTGAGCGGAAACGTACCGGCGGCCGGAACTCATCAGGCCGCTGATCGCTCCATCGGCAAAATCCTGCTCGACGCGGGGAAATTGAAACCAGGCGACGCAGAGCGTGCCCTGCGGCTTTCCAAGGACAAGGGAATCCGCTTCGGCGAAGCATGTACGCAGCTGAAGCTTGTCGAGCAGTCCGACATCGACAGCGCGTTGTCCGATCAGTTCGACTATCCCTACTTGCGCCCGGGCGATGCGAACCTAAGCGCTGAGCTCGTGGCAGCTTATCAACCTTTCAGCGAGCAAGTCGAAGCCCTTCGCGCCTTGCGCACGCAGCTGTTGTTGCGCTGGTTCAGCACGGAACGCAAGGCGCTTGCCATCGTAAGCCCGTCCCAAGGCGATGGCCGCAGCTACCTGGCGGCGAACCTCGCCATCGTCTTTTCGCAGCTCGGCGAGAAGACCTTGCTCATAGACGCCGATATGCGGGACGCGCGCCAGCACGAGCTCTTCAAGTTACCGAATCAATATGGGCTGTCGGCCCTGTTGAGCAGACGCATCAATGGTGCGGCCATTGAACGAGTCGGGCACTTTGCCAACCTGTCGGTTCTGCCTGCCGGGGCCATTCCGCCCAATCCTCTCGAGCTGGTGAGCCGCCCGGAGTTCGCCGAGCTCATGGCGCGTGAGTCGGCTGGCTATGACGTCGTATTGATCGACACGCCTGCGGCCGACGCTTCGGCCGATGCGCAGGCGATCGCGGCGAGAGCGCGGGGCGCCCTGGTCGTCGCCCGCGAAGGCCGATCCCGGTTGGAGTCCCTGAGTCGGCTTGGAATTGCGATTCAAAGTACGCAAGCCGAAGTGGTGGGTTGCGTCCTGAACCGGATCTAGGTGGCCGTCCGAAGCGCATGTCGAGCATTGTTTCCCCTCAGCCGTCTAACGGCCTGCTCGCACGTCATTGGATTCGGTGGATCCCGATTGCGATCAGCTTGTTTGCGCTGTACGTTCCGACCTTCGTGGACTTGGGACGCAGCCTGTGGACCCAAGATGATCACATGCATGGTCCGATCGTGCTGGCTGTCGTGTTGTGGATCGTATGGCAACAACGCTCCGAGCTCCTCGCAGCCGACACTCCTCGCTTTTGGACAGGCATTGCCGGCCTGACCTTCGGGCTCGCCCTCTACGTACTGGGACGTTCCCAAGACATCGTTATCTTCGAAGTGGGCTCGCTGATTGTGGTACTCGGCGGCGTGCTGCTGGCAATGCAGGGTTGGCAAACCGTTTGGCGATTCAAGTTTCCGCTGCTTTTTATTTTGTTCATGCTACCGCTTCCAGGCGTTCTGGTCGATGCGCTCACCGGTCCGTTGAAGCAGCAGGTGTCGGGTATCGCGGAAAACATGCTTTACGCCCTGGGATATCCGATCGGCCGCACGGGCGTGATTCTGACGGTGGGGCCGTACCAACTCCTGGTGGCCGACGCGTGCTCCGGACTGCATTCGTTGATTTCCATGTCGGCCATGGGCTTGCTGTACATCTATCTCATGGACCATCGCAATCTGTGGCGCAATCTCGTGCTCGCCGCCTGCCTGCTCCCGATCGCGTTCGCGGCTAACGTGGTCCGCGTCAGCGTCCTTGTCCTTGTCACCTATCACTTCGGCGATGAGGCGGGACAGGGATTCATTCACGGGTTTTCCGGCATATTCCTGTTCGTCGTCGGATTGCTCATATTGTTCGTGATCGACGCAGCGCTGGGGCATTTTCGAACGTTCGCACGCACCGAACCGAGGCTGACATGAACGCGCAGTCGCTGATTAAACCGATTCTGTTGGCAATTCTGATGCTCATTGCTGCCGGATTGACGATCGCAGCCACGCCGAGGCAGCGCATGGCAGATCTCGGACCGAAGCTGGATCTGGAGCAGATCGTGCCGGAGTCGCTCGGAGACTGGCGGATCGATCGATCCATAATGCCCGTCGTGCCTGCACCCGACGTTCAGGCAAAGCTCGATCAGATATACAACCAGACCCTGGCAAGGACCTACGTCGACAAGCAAGGCAACAGGGTCATGCTTTCCATCGCCTATGGAGGCGATCAAAGCGACGCGATGCGAGCGCATCGTCCGGAAGTCTGCTATGCGGCGCAAGGTTTTCAGGTTGTCCGTTCTTCGTTGTCCCAGGTGGCAACTCAGTTCGGTGTGCTTCCGGTGAAGCGGCTGATCGCAACCAAAGGGACGCGCCACGAGCCGATCACGTACTGGATCGTGGTTGGGGACAACATCGTTCTCGACGGTTTGCAGCAAAAGCTGGCTCAGTTGCGCTATGGGCTGACAGGCACGATTCCAGATGGCGTGCTGGTGCGAGTTTCGACCATCGATACGAACAGCGAACACAGTTTCCAGGTGCAGGATCGGTTCCTGAAGACGTTCGTTTCGGCCATTGAAGGTGAGGTCCGGGCTCGGATTGCCGGCCGTTTCGAAACGGCCGGTTGATGCGCCAGCCCTGCGGTAGGACCAAGTGTTCTGTGGCTGCATGATCGGGCGCGAGAAGGCTATGCCATGGTCGAAGTGGCTTTCGCCCGCGCCGTGCGCGAGTTCATCGACATCGCACAAGAGTCCGAACTCGAGGATGGTCTGGCTGCCGATTGCGTCCGACTATCGATATGTCAGCCGGTATAACGGCCTCTCCCTGTCCAGAGGCGCCCGAACATCATGACCCCGATTTATACAATCGCTCCGAGGCAGTCGAAGCTTGGAGCTGCCGTAGCGGCCATTCTTTGCGCCTTCCTGCTGGTTGTCGTGGGCGCTTCTGTCGCACTGTTCGGTATTTTCGGGGCCGCCTTCTGGCTTGCGCTGATCGCGGCCGCGCTGATGCTCGTCTTTCTGGCGTTTTTTCCGCTTACGGGGAGGGATCTGCTCTTTTTTGCCGCACTGGCTGGATTGATCTGTCTACCGATCGTTCATAAGGTGTTGGGGATAGCGGGTTACGGGTTCTGGCAGGTATTCGTATTCGCGAGCGCCTTGCTAGGGCTGCCCAAGTTACTAGGCATGATCTCGCGCTCGAAGCTCCTGATCGGCGCAAGCATCTGCTTCCTTCTTTTTCTGTTCCTTGTGTTGTTGTCCACGTATCTCGGCCGATCTCGCCCTGCCGCGGCCATATACCAGTTCCTGTCGGATCTGAAACCATTTCTCTTGCTTGCGTTCGGGCTTGCGATAGTATGGAGAGCTCCCGCAGAGAAGACGTTCTGGTTCGTGGTCCGATGGTTCTGGCTATGGGAACTGGCTTTTGTAGTGTTCGGCTGGGTCGCGCCGGGCGTTTACGAGAAGGTCTTTCCCGAGCCGGGTTCGTACTGGAAGGATCCATCCGGAATCTTTCCCGGACGCGCGCTCGGACCGTTCGTGCACCCATCGATCCTCGCCTCGATCTCGGCTTTCTTCGGCCTCGTTTGCCTCATCAAGTCGGCTCTGGAGTCCGAGCAGCGATTCAAGTTCCGTCTGCTTGCTGTCGCCTATTTTGCCTTGGTCTTTTTCGCGGTCCAAAGGCAGGAGATCGTCTCGTTCATTCTGGCCGCGGCTTTTGTGATTGTCATCGTTCGCCCGGAACAGATGAGAAGCAGGATATTGTTGGCAATGCTCTTGCTCGGCATAGGCGCAGTCTTCCTTTGGGTCGCCTTCTCGGAGTTCATCCTTCGGGATGCGACAACGTGGGGGTTCAATTCGACGGGCAGATGGGACAATCCGCGCGCACTTCTGTACTACGGAGGCTTCGTCCTGGCCAAGCTGTATTTTCCGATTGGGGCCGGGCTGGGAACCTACGGCGGCGCGGGTGCGATGAAGTTCGATCTGTCCGTATACGATGAGCTCGGATTCAGGCAGTACTGGTGGTTTCAGGACGAACAATTTCTGATCGATACGTACTGGCCAAATTCGCTTGCAGAGTCCGGATTCTTCGGCGCGGCATTGCTGCTAATGTTCTACTGTCTGGTGTTGCTGTACGCGGTGATACGTTCTGTCAAGTCCAAGTCGCGGGCACGCCTGTATTGGATTGTTTTTGTAGCCAGCACGGTGTACATGCTTCTGGTGACATTCAGCTCACCGGCGTTCCAGGATACGACGCTGTACTTTTTGCCTGCCCTCATGTTCGGCGTTGCCGCGAAAATCGAACAGCAGGAAGGCGCCGTGCAAGCCAAGGCAACGGGCAGGCGGTTGCGGCCATTCGCGCTGGACGGAAAAAGGCACGGCGCAAAGCTGTTAGGTCAGAGCTACTGAAATTCCGCAGGCGGATGGCATCAACGACGCACGGTACGCTCCGTCGTCCCGCAGGAAGGGGAAGAGGATCGAAGGTCATCTGGGAAGCTCGGTAGGCAATTCGGCTGCCGATCCATTCAGTTGCTGGAAGAACGCAAGGAAGCTCAGCGGCGCTGTAACGATGCACATATTCACCGATCCCAAATGAGCGCGCACATTACATCCACGGAGGGTCCAGTGTTGGATCCGGGGGCGACCGGAAGGCGGCGAGTTGCGGTCGTTGCGCTGCATTTCGCGGAATATGCCGTCCGCCTTTCCGAGGCGCTTGCGGATAAGTGGGAAGTCTTGCTAATCCTGTACGATCAGAACGTGATGAATGAGCTGGGCCAGGACTGGGAAAGCCGAGGCGAGAAAGCCAATCTGAAGTGCCTGGTCCTGAAAAAGCCTCGCTGGCCATGGAATGCGATCGTCAACGCATGGCGGCTGGTGAAGCAAATACTGCGCTTCGCTCCCGACGTGATCCACTATCAGGAGAATCCGCGCGACGAAATCGTGCTCACGTTGCCGTTTCTTTGGATGTATCCGAAAGTAATGACGATTCACGATCCGGCACCGCATAAGGGTACCGATGAGAATCGCCTGCGCTTCTCCCGGTACAGGTGGTATCTGCCGTGGGCGAGGCGATCGGCGGATCTTGCGCTGGTCCACGGCGAAGCGCTGGCCGGGGAGCTCGTACAGGTGGCTCCATGGCTGCATACGAAGGTGCGGACGGTCGCTCACGGACCTCTGGGCCCGGAGGAAGCGATGCTTACCGAGGAAGTGCCGCCGCGCGGGATGCGGCTGCTCTTCTTTGGCCGGATGCACGAATATAAGGGTCTCGAATATTTCATCGAAGCCGTGCTCAGGCTTCGCGCGGAAGGTCATCCCGTGACGGGGGTCGTTGCGGGTCGAGGGGACGATCTCGGCAGGCATTTAACCCGCATGAAAACCTCTGGCTGCTTCGAGGTCATCGACCGCTATATTGCTGCCTCGGAAGTTCCCCCGTTGTTTCGTGGTGCGAGGGTGGTTGTTTTGCCCTATGTGGAGGGTACACAAAGCGGCGTGGCGGCCATGGCGATAGGGTACGGCCGGCCAGTAGTGGCTTCCGCGGTGGGGGCCATACCGCTGCTGGTTAGAGACCGGATCAATGGTCTGCTGGTACCGCCGAAAGACGTCGTATCGCTTACCAACGCGGTCCGCTCATTGCTTCTGGACGATGTCCTTTGGACTCGGCTTGCGGACGGCGCAGGTGCACTGAGAAATGGAGAATTGTCCTGGAGATCGATAGCCGATACCTGCGAACTGGTTTACGCAGAAGCGCGCGAGCTCAGACATGGCCTCACGGGAAAGCTCGCGCTTCGACGTTAGCCTTGCGAGATGGTAAAGCCGCACCGGGAAAACAAGTACGGCCGTTCATCGACCTCTTGCGCCTAGGAACGTTATTCGCATGCCGCAGGCGGGTTTCGCGCTGGCGGCCGCATCCAAACTCGATGGTACGCTTACGGCAACTGGAATGCCGCAGCGATGCTTGACCGGCGTAAATCGCGAGCAGTCATGCTCTCGACATCGGCGCCTGGCGGGATGTGGTCGGTTGTCGAAGGCTACAGGAAGGAAGGGGTCTTCGAACGGTGGGACGTAATTTTGATCGTTACGCACGTCAGGGGCAGCATCGCCGCGCGCATTGGGGTATTCGTGTCGAGTGTCCTACGGCTGACGGCTGCCTTGATGAGCGGGAAAGTCGCGCTCGTGCACTGTCATTGCGCGGCGTATGGAAGCTTCTTCAGAAAGGCGATTCTCGCATCCATTGCGCGGACCTTCGGCGTCCCGGTGATCTTGCACCTGCACGGCGGGGCAATGCAGAAGTTCTACTCCCAACTGTTTCGTCCCTTTCGGCGCTTCGTTTCTTCGCAGCTGTACAAAGCCTCGATCGTCCTGGTTCTGACCGAGTCCTGGCGGGAATTCGTACAAGCCGTTGCTCCCGGCTCCAAGATAATGGTCCTTCCGAACTACGTGTCTTTGCCCCAGAACGTGAACCGCCCGCGATCGGGGCCGGCTTTGCAAGTCTTGTTCCTGGGCCTGGTGGCCGAACAGAAGGGAATATATGAACTGCTATCGGCATTCAAACTGGCAATCGCGGATGTGCCCCAGTTGAAGTTGGTTGTCGCCGGCGACGGGGAAATCGAAAAGGCGCGAGTATTCGCCCGTGGCCTCGGTTTGGAAACCAAGGTCGAGTTCTGCGGGTGGGTTTCTGGCCAGGAAAAGGAGACGCTGTTCGCCACGTCGGAGATATTCGTGCTCCCATCCCATCATGAAGGGCTGCCCGTGAGCATACTGGAGGCGATGTCGTGGTGCTTGGCGGTGGTGGCGACAGATGTGGGCGGAGTTCCGGACGTAATACGCGATCAGGTGGATGGACTTATCGTGTCTCCCGGAGACGTGGCATCGCTCGCGGCGAGTCTTGTTCGGCTGGGCAAGGATGAAAGCATGAGAACGGCGATGGCCGCAGCCGGCAGATCGAGGGTCGAGCACGCATTTTCCGCCGATGTCGTGTTGCCCAGATTGGAGAACTTGTACGCATCCATGGCCCCCAACGGATGATGCCGCAGGACGGCGGATAGGATTGACAGGGATTCGTTCGCGAGCTAATGAGACCTTCACGATGAGAGTACAGATTCTAGGTTGCATGGTCGACAACTTGTCGATGAGCGAAACGATAGATCGGATCGAATCGTTCATCGATTCCGGACAACCGCATCAGCACGTCGTGATAAATGCCGACAAAGTCGTGCGCGCGCACCATGATCCAGAATTCAGGTCGATTATCAATCGGTGCGATCTCATAAACGCGGATGGCATGCCGGTCGTGTGGGCCAGCAAGCTGCTCAGGCGCCCGCTTAAGGAGCGCGTGACCGGGGTGGACCTGTTCTACGAACTCGTAGCGAGCGCTGCACGGAAGGGCTGGCGGGTCTATTTCCTGGGCGCCAGACAGGAGATCGTATCGGCAACCGTGGAGAGCCTCAAAGCGATGCACCCTTCGTTGATCGTTGCCGGATCTCGGCACGGATACTGGCAGAAAGACGACGAGGCCGCGGTGGTGGAGCAAATCCGGGAAAGCTCGCCGGACATATTGTTCGTTGCCATCAGCTCGCCGAAGAAGGAAGAATTCCTGGCGAAGTATCAGTCGGCAATGGGGGTGCCTTTCGCAATGGGGGTCGGCGGAACATTCGATATCGTGGCAGGGAAGACAAGGCGGGCTCCGGCCTGGATGCGTAGTGTCGGCCTGGAGTGGTTCTATCGGTTCCTGCAAGAACCGCAGAGGATGTTTGCCCGCTACTTCATCCATGACATGTACTTCTTCTGGCTGCTGGCCCTGGAGATGGCCCGGCATAATGGTCGTCAATTGTCGGCATGGATTCGCTAACTGCGCGGAAGTCTATCCAGCATTCTCGTCCAGAACGTGCGTCTGGATTTAATGACAACGTAGGGCTAGGCGCCCGCCCTGTTCAATGCTTCCGAAGAGGCGACGCGCACACGATAGGCGGCAAAAACGGCGCGTTCGGACAATTTCTCCCCAGACGTCTTCGCCATCGAGAAATCTGCGACGATTCGGCAGGGCCAGAGTTGGACGTCATCAATGATCGTCACGCCACCGGTTTTCAGAACACGGGTGAGGTGCATCGCGCGGTCCGCAGCAGTGCAGCTCTACCCCCGACCGAGGTCGATTTCGGCCTGTCAGGAGCTCAGGAGAATCTTATGAGATTCACCAAGTCTGGAATTCACAATCATCGTCCAGTTTTCTGGATGGCGTCTCTTCTGCTTCTTCCAGCGAGCGTGGCTGCTGCAGCCGCCCAAGCACCCGATGTGAGCTTCGCGAGTGACTTTACGTCGGATTCCCGGCTCGGCAAGTGGGCCCATGCTCATGCCGCGCGCCCGGATCGCTTGTCAGTGTCCGAGAGCGAAATGAACCACGGCAAGAAAGCGGTTCTGGTCGATGTTCATCCGGGCGAGAATCGTGCCGAGCTTCTCAACATGCGTTCGGATCAGGGCCGCGTCTTGTACGAGACCCCGGATAGCAATACGCAGTACTTCGCGATGAGCTACAAGTTCCCGAAAGACTTCGTGGCCATTAAGCGAGATACCAGAAACACGTGGCAGATCATCCTGCAACTGCACGGTCCGGATAGTCTGAAGGCGCCTCCTTCGTTCGCGCTTGATGTAGCAGGCGGCCGATATGTCGCTCGAACGAATGGCGGCGATCTCGCTGCGGGCAATCGCTACGTCGCGAAAGAACTCTCCGATAGTTCTCTTAATCTCGGTCACTGGACCGATTTTGTGATCCGAATCAAATTCGCGACAGATGACACGGGAGGCGTTACGATCTGGCGCCGCAACGAAAACGAGGTGCAATTTCGGCAAGTGCTGGACATCCAGAAGGTCGCAACGCTGCAGTACAACAGCGGCCGGGACATCGGAGCGCCGGGTAGGCACTATTGGAAGCAAGGCATGTATCGGTCTTCCATGCGAGTGCGAAATACGTTCTGGATGGGACCTATTGCCCGCGCGGGCGCTTTCCAGTCGGCCGAAGAAGCAGCGTTTGGCACGACGGCAGGCATGCCCAGGTGATTCCTCGGATGGTTATCGGAGCGCTGGCGGCAGATGAGCGGGAGCCGTTTCGAGCACAAGATGGCAAGTTCCTCGATTGCGTTCGGGGTGTTCGAGCCTGGGTGCAGAGCTGTCATCGGACCATAGAAAACCGCGTGCCATCATACAAGAGGATGATCTTTCGCGAGTCCGGGTGTGAATCGAGAATCTCGTGAGACGAGAAGTGTGCCTTTGCAGCATCGACAAAGGCTGGATGTTGTAGATGTGCCGTGCTCGTCGTCTTCGACGACGATCGATTCGTCGAGTTTTTCAGATTGTATTTTGAGAGGAACTACATGGTGCGTCTCCGTCTTGGTGAGCCGATAGAGCGGATCGAGTGAGGCCTCATCGACATCCACGCTTACCACTTCTACTGCTCGCGTGCATCGAGCCCAACAGTGGAAGTTGGGCTCGAAGTCCTCGGTCTTCCTCTTGTAGTAGTCGGCATAGGCTCCGCTCGGAGCGGCATCGAGCTTCGGGATGTTGACTGTCGAAGTCACCGATCGCAAAGACCTTTTCGTCGGGTTGCGCTGAGAGGTGCAGCACCAAAACAGGCGCCCCGCATGGAACGCCGATCCGCCGATCTCGCCGAGTGAACACGTATACGATGCCGCCAATTGGATTCTCGCCACATCAATGAAACGCGCACTGAAGTTGACGAGCCAACCGTCAACCTGTTCGCCGCGTTCGAGATAGTTGGATAGCTTCGACAAGAATCAGTCACCGCATCTTGTAATGGCGCCGCTCGTTGGCTTCGCCGTTTGCATACATTATCGTTGGCATGTGCATCGCCGCCCGCGATATAGCCTGCGGAAGTTATCGGTTCTTAGCCGACTTGTCACGAGGCCGTTGCAAAGGGCTGCAGGCAGCGGCACACACCGAGTACTCGGCGTGCCGCAATTTGCGATAGAACCCATCCCGCAGACGGCCACGATGCAATCATCGAGCTGCGTTAGAGTCCCGCCACAATAGTACTACTAGCAGATAATGGAAATGGGATGAAGATCTTGATCGTTTCCCCGACGCCAACTCACCCTTCCTCCGCAGGGAATCGGGCAAGAGTCGGCGCAATTGCACGCGCTTTGAAGGACGCTCGGCACACCGTGCATTTTGCACTGGTTCCCATGGAGAGCGGAGACCTAGCGGCAATGAATCGCTTTTTCGAGGGCCGATTGACGGTTCTTCCGTACCGAGCTCCGTCGGCTCATCGCGGCTGGCGTACACGATTGCGTCGGCGCGTATTGGCGGTTCTGGCCAGGGCGAGCGCATACGTGTGGGGTGTGGACGACTGGTACGACAATGCGATTTCGGCTGCTCTGGCTGAATTGCACGCGAAGGAACGTTTCGACGTGGTCATCGTCGTGTATGTCTTCCTTTCCAAGGCACTGGATGCGTTGCCCGATACGGTCCTGAAAGTACTCGATACAAACGATCGCTTCGCGGACCGTCATTTGCACTATCTGCGAAAGGGTCAAACGCCGAGATGGTTTTCGACAACTCAGGAGGAGGAACGGCGTGGGCTGGCGAGGGCCGACGTGGTCGTCGCAATTCAGGAAACGGAAAGGCGAATATTTTCCGACATCCTGCAAGATGCGGCGCGGGTGGTGACGATAGGTCACCTGGTGCAGATATCGGATCCCCTCTTACTCGCCAGAAGGCCTTGCGCAGTGTTCGTAGGGTCGGACAACCCCATCAACCAGGAGGCCGTCGAATATTTCGTGGCGGAGGTGCTACCCCGCGTGCGCACGATGTGCCCCAATTTCGAGTTGTGGCTCGTTGGCGACGTATGTCGCCGGATTGAAGATGCCGTGGGCATCGTCAAGAAGGGCAGGGTAGACGACCTCGCAACTGTCTACATGGAAGCATCGTTGGCAGTCAACCCGGTCCGGATGGGCACAGGACTGAATGTGAAGACTGTGGAATGCTTGGCATTGGGGCTTCCGTTAGTTGTGACAGAAGCAGGGAGCCGGGGGCTGGAAGGATTGCGCGGTAAGGCGTTTCTGAACGTGCCGGATGATGATCCAAGCGCTATGGCCGACGCGATTGTGCTCTTGCTGCGTGAGCCCGAGGTTGCCGCCTCATATGCGCGGAAAGCGCACTGGGCCGCTCACGCTTGGAATGGTGCTCAGCATGCCGGGCTGCTGGCACTGATCGAGCAAGGGACCGCTCGAACGAACCTACCAGGTAACGAAAACCGAGAGTTCGAGCCTCAAACCGTGCGTTGACGGGAGCACCGTTAGCCCTAACTCCCACTGCGCGGAGAAAATTGGTGCAATTTGCAATCAATGACCTACGGCCTGAGCTAGAACCGTAATCTCAAACTTCCGAACCACGACTCGTAATCGAAGTCATTGAGGAACTGGTTGGAGCGCCGGTCGCCTCGTTCGTACGAGAGGGTTAGATCGATGTATCGCAAGGGCGTGTAAATGATGCCAACTCTGGCCGTCTTCACCGTGTCTTCTCGCGTTGGACCGCCCGTGACCACGACCCCAGGATCACCGAGATATTCACGCTCCTCCCGTATCAGTGACCCCTGGAGTGCGAATTTCGAAGTGACCGCCCATGAGGGTGAGACCGCTATGGAGTTGACGAGCACGTAATTGTTGACCTCGTCCTCGAGCGTGCGGATATCGCGGATTCCCGTGACGGTAAACCGCAGCTTTCCCGTTGGCTCCCAGGTGGCCGACAACTTTCCCGTTAACCCGGAAAAGTCTCTGGCAGGGAAATTCTTATGACGTCGCTCGGTCCATCCTAGCGTCCCATTGAAATTCGTGACACCCGACAGGCGCCATGCGACAATCGCATTGGCCTCGTTTTCGGTATAGCTGTTGTCGAACGCCGCCACTCCGATAAGCTGCCGGTTGGGGTACTCGCCCTCATTTCGGCGCAGCTCCGCACCAATCGAATTGGCGGCCGGGGTGCGATAAGTCAGGACGATGGCCGCGCCGCTGGTTTCCAGATCGGAGCTTTGCCTGCTCAGCGCGCTATGGCTGTAGTCACGAGCACGTAGTTCGCCCCCGATCCGCCATCGCGGGTGGAAAAGATACCCTCCGGATGCGACATAACTTTCCGATGTGATGATGTCTTTGGTTGTCAGTCTGGTATTTGCGAACCCTGCTTGGTACTTGCGGCGTCTTGCCCCCAACTCTCCGTCCCAATAGTTTCCGACCCGCCAATGCCATAACAGCCCGCCGTCGTAACCTGAATTGTCGAGTAGTGGATTGTTGTCGAAGGTGGTGTCGGTCAGCTTCAGATCTGCAATAACGCGTTGTCGGCTGAGTTCCTTGTCGAGCTTCAGCCCGATGCCGAGCACGCGCACCGTATCCGAAGTTTGCTCCGGGCTAATGCCGAATATCCTTGGATCGACGTCCGGCAGCCGGTACAAATTGTCGTCCCGCAAAAGCGATGCCGATGCTTCGATCTGAACGACATCCGTCGGATCGAATGCGCCGAACACGAAAGCCGGCCAGCATGCCGTACAAAAAAGTGCCCAAAAGCGTCTGTCGAGCATTGGTCGTGGATCTGTTTTCGTTGCTTTGTCGATCGCGGTATTCTACGGGACAGAGCAAACGGGTCGCTACCGGAAATGGCGCCAACCCCCAGATTTTTGTCGGATTTCCGGGATTTTGTTGCGCATACCACCAATCGGGCCGGGCAGTTCGGTGCTGCGGTCGAGAAGGCGCAGCCGTTACGCCATTGACGCTGCCAGAAGCCGAGAGTCAACTGCGTGTCGAAGTCGCCCAGAGTCAGTTTGGCGGGCGGCTGGCCGAGCCTGCGCTCAGCATATGCCAGCATCAAGCGCCAGGCGTCTCGGTATGCCGCGATGGTCCTGGGGCTGACGGCCTGAGGCTGACGGCCTGAGGCTGACGGCCTGGGGCTGACGGCCTGGGGCTGACGGCCTGGGGCTGGAGCAACCGGTCGGCAAAGAAGCGCTGGAGCAAGGCGGCGAATTCGGCCGGATCGGCAAGCAGCGTGTTCATGTCGGTTCTCCCTCCACATTAACGGTGGAAGCGCTCGGCGGCGAGGCTCATTGGCTCTGGATGCCGGAGTAAGTAACGGCTTCACAGACGGCCAACAGTTGCCTCCCGCACGTGAACTGTAGCCGGTCATGTCGGACAACGAAAGGATCGAACACTAAAATTTCACGGAGGCTTGAAATTGGTTCACCCTCTACAAATTTCGATCGTCATTCCCCTCTACAACAAGCAGGCCACGATCCAGCGGGCGATTGGTTCTGTAATTGCACAAGGAATTCCGGAGATCGAGATCATCGTGGTGGATGACGGAAGCACGGACGGCTCTGCCGAAGAAGTCAAGGCGATCACCGACAAACGCATTAGGCTGATTCAGCAGGCCAATGCCGGCCCGGGGCGCGCCAGGAACGCCGGTGCATCTCACGCGAGGGCTGACCTCCTCTCTTTTCTCGATGGAGATGACGAGTGGCAACCGGGCTTCCTGAGGGCTGGGCTTGCCGCACTCGAGCGACACCCGGAAGCAGTTGCCTATGCCTGCAGCTACGATACCGGCGCATTCGCACACCGCGTCAAAGACAAGGTATCTCTTCTCACTTCGTCTCCAGAACTCTTGCCGCCGCCAACTGCGGAAACAGACTCCAGTCGGATGAAGATCGCTCTCGATGGCCTGCACTCGAGTTCGACGATCGTGCGCCGGTCAGCATTCCACAAGGCTGGCGGTTTCTACGATCGAGACCGGTGCTTATGGGGTGAGGACAGCTACCTTTGGGTTCAGATCCTGTTCATGGGACCTGTCTACTGGGATCCAACTCCACGGATACTTTTTCATGTCGAAGATTCCGACCTCGGTTTCGCCGTGAAGTATCGAGACCGTGAACGTCCTTTGGCCACCCACGGACTCGAGGTTATGAAGACCATTGCCCCGGAGCACCGGGCGGCATTCTTCATACTTGCACAGAGAACGGCTGCCGATGATGCCATCGGTCTTGCGGAATCCGGACAAATCATCCGGTGCCTCGGTGTACGCCGCAAGTTTCGTCTTTTGAAACCGCGAACTCTCCTTGGAGATGCAAGGAGATACTTGAAGTATGTGCGACGCCGAGTCATCGGAAAACGGTGAACTGCCGCACGGAACTGGAGTGAGCTGATTTGTCCAAGCGTGTTGGTCTGTTGACCCTCCCCCTGCACACCAACTACGGTGGCATCCTTCAAGCGGTTGCGCTTTATTGGTTTCTAACCTCCGAGTTGAACAAGGATGTCGTGTTTCTGGAGCGTGCGTCGTCCCTATCGGGGACGTCGCCCCTGCATCGGACTGCTGTCGGATTACTCGAACATCTGCCTTGGCTTCCCACGTTGCAAAGTCAGCTGACAACAATGGCCGAGAAAAGACCTCCCCTCTCTAGGCTGCTCCCGTCTGGCCTTACGAGGAAATTGCTCGAAAAAGCCGATATCGCGCTTCGTGCCCGAAGAGCCAAAGGGCATCAACCGTTTTTGAACCGGTTTGTGTCGAGTCGATCAGGCAAGCTGACCACCACACGCGACATGGCAGCAGCGATCCATCGTTTCGGAATCGACACCCTCGTGGTGGGCTCGGATCAGGTCTGGCGTCTTGAATACCTGCCCAGGGGCGCAGAGGAAGACTTTTTCTTCGGCTTTGCGCCTAGCCCTGCCATCCGCAAGGTGGCTTATGCGGCCTCCTTCGGTCACGGCAATTGGACTTATCCCCAGCTCACGACTCGCATCAAGGCGTTGCTGGCGCAGTTCGATGCCGTCTCAGTGCGAGAGGCGTCTGGCGTCGAAATCTGTGCCAAGGTGTTCGACCGCAATGACGCTCTCCATGTGATCGATCCCACGCTTCTAATCGATCCCGCCTTCTACGTAAGGATCGCCGAACCCGTCGGCCGCAAGCCCGGAAAGTCTTTCCTGAGCTATGTACTGGATGAGGAACCCGATCGACCCATTTTCAGTCGCGAAGTTCAACGGGCCCTTGAGCCAGACCATTCCTACCATTCGTTGACACTCGATGCCGGGGCGACGACGCTGGATGTGTCCGGATGGGTGCGAGCCTTCGTGGAGGCGGATTTCGTCCTTACCGATTCTTTCCATGGAATGGCGTTCTCGATCATCTTCCGCAAGAACTTCATCGCCATCGTCAATCGCAACCGCGGCGCGGATCGATTCACCTCACTACTGAGCCAACTTGGCCTCATGGACCGCCTTGTCTCCGACGCGGCACCAGATCGGCTTCGCGAGCTCGTGCGCACACCCATCGACTTTGCGGTAGTTGACGAAAAGCTCAAGGAACTACAGGCAACTTCCATTGCCTTCCTGCGGCAGGCGCTTGGATAAACACGCCATCACGATCTGGACAAAGGCGAAGGCAACGCTGATCAACAGCACCAAGCGGGGCCACCTCCGCATTCCAGCTTCGAGTACCATACCCCGACCGAGTTCGGCGCCGTCATGATTTTATCAACCAGGGAGCCATCCTCAAGCAATAACTGACCCGAATTTCTAAGGCAGGTCGCGTTCGCCGCACGTTACGATATTCCGTTATATTCCGTGTCCAGTTAATGATGCTCGAGGGCTGCAGTTGGTCTGGGCTCCGAATCAGTGTACGACTAAGAAAGAATTAATGTCTCTGCGAACCGAGCGTGGCACCAACGCAGCGTCATCGGCGTACCCTACTGCTAGATACATGATGATAATCTCACTTTCTGGGATACGCCCGAGGCGGTGCGCCTTGATGTCTAAAGTTGGGTCTGTGACGCACCAGTTGAGACAACAACTTGACAATCCTCTAGCCTGAAGCGACAGCAGCAAGGTCATAGTGAACAAGCCGGCGTCAATATACGGCTGATTGCGTTCCGAACCATCGAAAAATCCATTGGCCTCTGCAGTAATAATAAGAAGTAGTGGAATGAGATGGCCAAAACCTCGGTTGCCATTCTGTAAAGCCAGTAACGAATCCATCTGCCGCCTGTCTTGGTAAGCGTGTACGCGCCAAGATTGCCGATTGCAAGCGCTTGGGCTCAGTTGCGCAATGGCTATTGCATCGTGCACATCACTCAAAGCAACAGGTTCCGGACGATATGCACGTACACTTCTGCGTGCAATACATAGCCGCTGAAGGGTTTCAGCAGCGCCCGTACATTGCATGGCAGACATTGGAGTCGAGAACTCAGGACGCGAAGAGGCATCTGCCAAGCAAGTATCGATTCGTCTTTTCAGACCGTCGGCTAGTTTGACTGGCGGCGGTGTGAGGGCAAGGCGAGATCTATAGGCGCGAAGGCATTCTAGGGCGCCAACATAAACAGGATCATCTATTGAGTAGCTGCGTGCTCTCCACCGATCAAGCAAAGAGACTAACGTGATTGCCGCGTCCGCGCCGAAAAATCGCTTCTGACCAGGAATGCATAGTCCTTTCTCTAACTTATGAAAGTAGAAAATCGTCTCCGCGCTGAGTTTCCAATAGGTTTCCCTCGTCGTTCCCCAGCGCATATGGCGATACGCGCGAACTGCGTCGGGTAGATAAAACATTGCACGCACGATCCTTCGTTTTAGAAGGTAGTGATATCCGTCGCGAACAAAAGGGCACGTGCGAAGTAACGAGCGACAAAAGTTCCAGGTCGTCCGCTTTAGGGTTTGTTTTAGAAGAGCGAAGGCCATTGTTGACATACCCAGTAGCTTATAGCGACGCTAATGCTGATTGGCAAGGCAATGGAGCCTCGAAGGGGAAGCACATACCTTGACTCCTCTTATGATAGTGATTGAAACACTGTATCGACAATGCGACTAGATTCCCTCATCATTACATTATAAAGTTGTTGTTATACGTAGCCGTAACACTTTCTCGCTCGTCGACGCTTCAGTTTCGGTCAAGAGAGTACCCCATGCCCTGTGGGCCACCTTTGTAACTCGAGAAGGTGAGGAAGGGAGCTGAAAGTTTAGCGCCACGCGCTGCTTGATCATGGGTTGGGCTGCTCGAGCAGCATCCGCGACAGGATAGTACGATGTCTCGAACTCCACCGGAGGCGTGTTGCCGATGGGTTCGAGTAGGCGCCGGTTGTCGGACCAATTGACCCATTCAAACGTTTGACCTGCCATGGGAATTTCGGGTGATAAAATCTTGAAATCGCGGCGACGTCGCAACTCGACCGCGTATGGTACTCGAGGCTGGAATACGGTGAACGTGGTGTAATTCCTGCGCCAAGCCTCGACGATCGCCTCAGGTGCGAACGGAACCGCTCGACGCCGAGGCACTCGTCGGGGATTGCGGTTGAAGCTCTCGTCGATCCCATTCTGCCCAATGGCTTCCCAGGATCGATGAGCGCCGTCTGGATGTTCTGGTCCACGATCCATTGCAAGATCGCCTTGCTGATGAACTCCGGGCCATTGTTGGAAGGCAGGATCGCCGGAGCGCCACGCTCGCTGATCAGGCGGTTCAGGACCTCGTTCACGAGGTTGGAACGGATGCTGCCCGCCACATCGATCGCGAGGCACTCCCGGGTGAATTCGTCGACGATCGTGAGGCATTTGCGCTGTGGGCCGTTGGCGCAGCCGTCGAAGACGAAATCGTAGATCCAGACGCTGTTTGGCGCAAAGGGTTGTAAGGGGCGCGGCCGTGACCTTACAACCCGCTTTTGTGGCCGATGTCGGGGAAGCTGCAGCCCGGCGGCATTCCAAAGCCGGTGAGCGCGTTGCCAACTCATGCTGTAACCCTCTCGCTTCAGGAAGATTTGATGCGGCGGTACCCATAGTGCGGGTACCGCTGTGCGAGCGTGCGAGCCGCTTCATGACGGCGATTACCACGGCAACTTGCTCGACGCGCACCGAGCGATAGGTCAAAATCGAGCCGAAATGCCTATTCGTCGAACTGTTCCATCGGGCGAGATTGACGCGGTCTGCACGTCAACTCAGGGGATCCAACCGAGAACGATGGGCTGCTGTTTTCGCTATGAAATCTCGGAGTGTGAGCAGGACATGGTCCGGGGGCAGCATGGGATCCGGTCAAACGCGTCAAACCAGAGTTCGCGTCAAGCTTGCATCGTCGCGAGAGTTATGACGTTCGACTGGGAATCGCGGAAACCTCGGTGGCGATCTATGGGAGGCTCCGGCAGGCCAAGCAGCCACTGATCGAATTCGAACGATAAGTTGCGCCAATTCCTACGCGATATAAGGAAGCCAGCATTCTGGAATCGACTAAGGATCTGAACCCCTTCGCCAAGCGAGTGGTCAATTGCCTCCGGGCAGTCTGGCAGCGCTGAAAAAACAACCCATGCTTGGACGCAAAGTAGCCCTCGGCGCCGCGCTTCTGACAGCCTTGCAGCTGCTCATAAAGTTCGTAGACATCATCTCTCTCGTGATCATGGCGCGGCTGCTGACGCCAGCCGATTTCGGACTTGTTGCCTTGGCAGCATCCGTGCTGGCCATTGTCCGGGCTACAACCGAACTAAACGTCAGCGACGCGCTGGTGCGGCGCAAAGAAATCGATCCGCGAGATATCGACACTGCCTTCTCCATCAATTGCCTGCGCGGGCTCCTGGTCACAGTAGTCATCGCCGGCGCTGCCGTGCCGATGGCGGCGCTCTATGATGATGATCGGCTCGCCGCCATCCTGTGGGTGCTGTCACTGGTCCCCCTGGTCGGCGGCTTTACCAGTCCAGCTCTAGTGCACTACCTGCATCGGCTCGAATATGGACCTGGCGCCCGCATGCAAATCGTCGGGCGTCTCGCGGGTCTTGTAGTCGCGATTGGGTTGGCCTATGCCACCCGCTCTTACTGGGCGCTGATCGCGAGCCAATTGGTGACACCATTGGTGTCTACCGGTTATAGCTACTTCTTGGCGCCGTATCGGCCTCGGTTCCGGCTCAAAGGGACCAGGAGCCTTCTCAATTTCGCGGGCTGGGTGACGATCTCGCGCTTCATCTCGACGGTCAATCTCCAGTCCGATCGCTTTCTGATAGGTCATATCCTGGGTAAGGCCCAACTCGGGCAATACACGGTTGGCAGCGACATGGCATCGCTCGCGACCTACGCTTTTGCCTCTCCGATCATGCAGACCATGTTTGGAGGTTTCGCTCGGCTGCATGGTGACACTGACCGGACCCGTGCAGCTTATCTCAAGGCCCAGCAGATGCTGGTGATAATCCTGCTCCCATTCGGCTTCGGCCTTTCTGTCGTCGCAGACCGACTCGTGCCGTTGGTACTTGGCCCAAACTGGGATTCTGTCGTGACCGTCATCTACTGGCTGGCGCCTGTCGTCTCATTGCAGGTGCTTTATCTGCCGTTACTCTCGCTGTCCATGGCCCTTGGTCAACCGAAGGTGCTGGTTGTGCGCGAGGCCGTCAACTTTGGCATGCGCATGCCACTTACTCTGGGCGGCGCATGGTACTTCGGTCTGCTGGGTGCGGTCATTGCCCGCTCACTTGGAGGGCTGGTCATCATCCTCATGACCTTGATGATCGCTCGACGCTTCATTCAGATCTCGGTCTTGCGCCAGATCACGAATATCTGGCGCAGTCTTGTCAGCGTGAGTATCATGGTTGGCGGAGTCGTGCTGCTCAAATCTGCCATCGCCCCGTCGACAGCGATCTTCATGCAGATTGCACAAGTCGCCCTATTGATCGCGACCGGTGTCTTGCTCTATGTCTGCACACACCTTGGACTCTGGATGGTTGCAAGACGGCCCGATGGTGCGGAGCAGTTCATCCTCGACACGATCGGACGCCGTCGAAAAACGTAAGTGCGTATTCCATGCCATTTCGATCGCTGATTCCACGCCATTGCGATCACCTATTCCAGTGCAAATCGATCAGTGATTCCAGGGCAATTCGATCACTGACTGCGTATGCAAGCGGAGCGAACGACTGGCCCGCTCTGGTGGCGCGGGATAACCCGCTACCATCCGCCCCCTTTTTCAGGGGACGGCCGGTGGCAAGAGAACGGTTATCCATGCGCAAGATCATCGAAGCACTACGACTTGTAGCGCGACGATCTGGATGAGAGAGGCGCGACAAACAAGATGAGAATGTCGCGGCGAGGTTGATGATGCCGATGTTGATTGACGCTGGCAAGGGTGACGCGTCAGTCGC